>NZ_JAFCXG010000003.1:0-284611 GCF_049898185.1 Acinetobacter sp. 40AMC3-4 | reverse complement strand
GCGACCATAGCAAGAGTGAACCACCTGATCCCTTCCCGAACTCAGAAGTGAAACCTCTTAGCGCTGATGGTAGTGTGGGGTTACCCATGTGAGAGTAAGTCATCGCCAGCTCATTATTCGAAATCCCCCTCCGCCAAGGCAGAGGGGGATTTTTTTATGCGTGGAATTTAGTCAAATAAATGTTATTTATGTGCTATTTCGACTGAAACATCACATAAAAATAAAATTGAGAGGCGTATACTGAACCGGTCTATGGAGCGGATATGTCCTCAAATTCATCTTCAAGCCATATTGAATATGGCTCTTCTGCTTTTAAAGCAGTGCTTTTTTCCTTATTCCTTGCTGGCTTTGCCATTTTTTCATCACTGTATTGCGTACAGCCGATGATGCCGATTCTGGCTGATTATTTCCAGGTCAGCCCGACTCAAAGCAGTTTCCCTTTATCTTTTTCTACCATTGCCTTGGCAGTTGGCCTGATTTTTACTGGACTAATATCAGACCGATTCGGTCGTAAGCCGATTATGGTCTGGTCTCTATTTTCAGTCTCAGTATTATTACTATTAAGTGCAATATTGCCGATCTGGTCCGTGTTTCTGACCACACGAGTAATGATTGGATTGACAGTCAGTGGTGTCGCTGCGGTCGCGATGACTTATATCGGAGAAGAAATTGCAGAAAAAGATATCGGTTTTGCCATGGGCTTATATATTTCTGGCACAGCGATAGGTGGTATGGGAGGGCGTTTAATTGCCGGAGTTTTAGTGGATTTTATCTCCTGGCAATCTGCCACTTTGATTATCGGTATCTTAAATCTTTGTATCGCTGGATTATTTTCTTACCTATTACCCGCTTCGCAACATTTTAAAGCCTATCCAATCAAGCTGAATCGTTTTAAAAACTCATTTAGGCAGAATCTCGCTGATCCAAAACTTCGGGTTTTATTCCTGCAAGGTTTTATCTTGATGGGCTGCTTTGTCTCGGTATTTAATTATCTGAGTTATCGCTTGATCCAAGCGCCATTTGAATTATCTCATGTCTGGATTGGCGTGATTTCGATTACTTATTTGGCCGGTATTTATAGCTCCCCTCGAGCAGCACACTGGGGACGGCATTATGGCAAATTCAGAATATTGGCAGCCATGATCCTGATGATGCTTGTGGGCTTGGCGCTGATGCTGATTAATCAGTTGGTTGTTGTTTTTATCGGATTGCTGATTTTTACTTTTTCTTTCTTCGCTGCCCATTCGACTGCCAGTAGCTGGGTGTCGATCCAGTCGTTACAGTATCGGGCAGTCGGTTCGTCGCTGTATTTATTTTGCTATTACCTGGGTTCAAGCGTGTTGGGGAGCTCAAGCGGATTGGTATGGGAAAATTATGGCTGGATAGGATTAACTGTGTTTATCACAGCGTTATTACTGACAGGTTTGGCATTTAGTTTAAGACTCCGTTCAAATTAGAGATTCTGTCCAAGCTTTCCTCCTCATAAATAAGATAAATTTCTTTTTTGATATATTTAAACTTTAGATTCAAGTGACAAATAGAAAGTGGTTCAGTTAGTCTCTGATTTTGTATAAATTATAATCAAGCAAGCTAGACCTGATTCATGGTAAAATAATCGGCTTTCATCTTTGATCTTATTTTTAGATCTCCTATCATCTGCCAGCCGAGAATTGCTAGCCATGTCTACTGCTTATACCATGCAGACTGCGCCAAAAGCGTTGTTTGATTACGACAAATATTGGGCGTCTTGTTTTGACCCTGCGCCATTTTTGCCGATGTCACGCGAGGAAATGGATCAACTCGGCTGGGACAGCTGTGATTTTATTTTAGTTTGTGGTGATGCTTATATCGATCATCCGTCTTTCTGTTCAGGCATTATTGGTCGTACGCTAGAAGCACAAGGCTTCCGTGTCGGCATTATTGCACAGCCAGACTGGACCAGCGTGGATGCGTTCCGCGTTTTGGGTAAACCGAATATTGCTTGGGGTGTAACAGCAGGGAATATGGATTCTATGATCAACCGTTATACGGCTGACCGTAAAATCCGTTCTGATGATGCCTATTCACCAGACAATCAGCCAAACAAACGTCCAGACCGTGCGGCAACCGTGTATTGCCAGCGTGTCCGTGAAGCTTATCCGGATGTACCGGTATTATTGGGCGGTATTGAAGCATCCTTACGTCGTATTGCGCATTATGATTACTGGTCAGACAAAGTCCGTCGTTCAGTATTGATGGATTCAAAAGCCGATCTTTTGATGTACGGTAATGGTGAGCGTTCAATCACTGAAATCATGCATCGCTTGGCGCGTGGTGAAAAAATCCAAGATATTACCGATGTTCGTGGTACAGCGTTTATTGTGAATAAACACAACCGCCCATCGAAAGCCAAATTTGTTGAAATCGCATCGAATGATGTGGATGCGATTGGCCGTGTTGATCCAATTATTAACCCTTATGTCATGACTGAAGATATCGAGGGTTGTGAGATTGAACAAGGCAAGGATTCTAGTCAGTACCAAGGTTTCCAAAAAGAACATGTCGCCAATCCGATTGTGCGAGCAGGGGATGACTTAGATCCTGATACGCAAATTGTGCAACTGCAACCGGCTTCTAAAGCGATTAAACATAAGTTACCGCCGCGCGAATTGGCCGTAATCCGTTTGCCTACTTTTGAAGAAGTTGCTGCAGATCCAGTGCTCTATGCACATGCCAACCGTATTCTACATTTGGAAACCAATCCGGGGAATGCGCGTGCCATGGTGCAAAAGCATGGTGAACGTGATGTCTGGTTGAATGCACCGCCAATTCCGTTGACTACGGAAGAGATGGACTATGTGTTTGACCTGCCTTATGCACGTCTGCCGCATCCTGCTTATGGCAATGCCCGTTTCCCTGCGTTTGACATGATCAAATTCTCTGTGAACATCATGCGTGGCTGTTTCGGTGGCTGTACTTTCTGTTCGATTACGGAACATGAAGGTCGTATTATTCAGAACCGTTCTGAAGAATCGATTCTGCGTGAAGTGGAAAAAATCCGTGATACGGCTCCAGGCTTTACTGGCATTATCTCGGACCTGGGTGGCCCAACAGCCAATATGTACCGTCTGGCCTGTAAAGATCCTGAGATTGAAAAGAACTGTCGTAAACCGTCATGTGTATTCCCGGGCGTGTGCCAAAACCTGCATACCGACCATGCGCCATTGACGCAGTTATATCGTAAAGCACGTTCTTTACCAGGCATTAAAAAAATTCTGATTGGTTCAGGCCTACGTTATGACCTTGCGGTTTTAAACCCTGAATATGTCAAAGAACTTGTCACCCATCATGTCGGTGGTTACTTAAAAATTGCGCCTGAACATACCGAGAAAGGTCCACTCAATAAAATGATGAAGCCGGGTATTGGTACCTATGACCGCTTCAAGCAAATGTTTGATCGTTACAGTAAAGAAGCCGGTAAGGAACAATACTTGATTCCTTACTTCATCGCGGCGCATCCGGGCACCACCGATTACGACATGATGAATCTGGCGATTTGGTTGAAGAAGAATGGTTTCCGTGCCGATCAGGTACAGACCTTCTATCCATCACCGATGGCGACTGCAACTACTATGTATTACACGGGTAAAAACCCGCTGGCGAAAGTGGCGCGTTATACTGAAAATGTTGACATTGTGAAAGGTGAGAAGCGTCGTCGTTTGCACAAAGCTTTCTTGCGTTATCATGATTCAAACAACTGGCCTTTACTGCGTGAAGCCCTGAAAGAAATGGGTCGTCAGGATTTGATTGGTAATTCGAAACAGCATTTAATTCCGACTTATCAGCCTGTAGGCAGTGCAGACGGTCAGTATCAATCGGCGCGTAAGAAGAATTCGACGGTTGCCGGTGATTCGCAAAAACGTACCGGTGAGCAAGGGAATCGTAGCAAGGCTGCACAAGCTCAGTCACGTCCTTCAAATACCAAGAAACGTCCTGAGCGTGGTCAAATTCTGACCCAGCACACTGGTTTACCACCACGTGAAACGGGTGATGCCAAAAAACCGTTTGGTGGGCCAAAGCCTAAAGCGAAGCCCAAATCACGTGCATAATTAAGTTAATAAAAAGACACTTCGGTGTCTTTTTTTAGCTCTTGGGTAAAGTAACGTAGCCTGAGCTTGTGCGTTGAAAGTGTAAAAGAATATATTATTTGGACTAAGTTCTTTAAAAAAGTGATATAAAAATAACACTTTGTCGGAATTGTCCTACAGTTGGGCAGATATGTATTGCGATCAATTCCATGGATGTTTTAGAGTGCATTATCAGTACTTTAAATCCACTTTCATTGGCATCTAGAGAGATGTCACTTTAGGTAACATAGAATCGAGTTTTGATACCGGTTGTATGGGTATTTAAACAGATTGGTTGTTAGCTCTATTTAAAATAAAGCGTGGGTTTATACTGCACAACAATAAAACAAAAATGATTATAAGAATGCAAGGATTTAGGCATGACCACCTATATTATGATTGGGAGTTTCCTGCTCTTCTGTGTCGTGCTCATGGCATGGAAAAAGCTCGGAAATAATTCCAAACCACAAGACAGTGCGTTAAAGCAACGTGCTATTTTTAACCTGAATGAGCAATTGACCTTCACTCGCCTGAGAGAAGTCTTACCTGAATACATTATTCTGGCACATGTTTCCTATGATGCCTTAATGACGACTAAATTTAACCGGACTCGACATAAGTACCGCAACCTGACTGCAGATTTTGTAATTCTGGATCAGCAGCACCAGATTTTAGCCGTGGTGGGAGTGGATGATCCCTTAATCTTAAAGCGTCCCCAGCAGACGGGTTTTCAGGATGCATTACTAACCATGGCCGGTTATCGGGTGATTCGTTACGATGATGTGCCGGAATATTATCAGTTGCGCCAGGACTTCTTGCAGGAGCAAGCGCAAATGCAGAAAATGCCCAAATATACAGTTAGCAATGATCTGAAAAAATATTATTTATATTCGGATTTAGAGCGCAGTAAAATTAAAGCAGTCGGTTAAAACAAAAAAGCATGCCAGAAGCATACTTTTTTTTATGAGTATCGATCTTGAAACATTATTCCGGTTTAACCGCCACGACGGTCAGCTCGACCAATACCCGTGGATCATAGAGTTTTGCTTCGACACAGGTACGAGGCAGGGCTTCGATATCAGCGACCCAGGCATCCCAGACTTCATTGAAGGCTGCATAATCCTTTTCAATATCTTTCAAATAGATAGTTACCGACATGATGTGACTTTTGTCTGTGCCGGCATCTGCCAGAAACTGGTCAATAATATCTAAAGTCTGTTGGGTTTGTCCTTTAATATCCAGTTCGACATCTGTGGCCAGCTGGCCGGCAAGATGCACCAGATTACCGGCAATAGCAATTTCCGAAAAGCGTTTCGATACGTGTAAACGTTCAACTGTCATGTTGTTCATCCTGAGTTTTGGGCATCAGGGCTGCGACCAGTGCAGTCAGCAGACAACCCACCGCCAGATAGATGGCTACATAATGCCATGAACCATCCGCCCAAATCACCAGTGCCGCTGCAATAAATGGGGTAAAACCACCCCCAATGATGCTCCCCACCTGATAGCCAACTCCGGCACCGCTGTAGCGGTATTCTGTGCCAAACAGGGAGGTGAAAATCGGTTGATGGACACTGACCACCATATCGTGTGCGACGTTCGCCAGTAAAATTGCCCCCATAATGATCATCCAGGTGTTTTGTGCATCGAGCGCCATAAAAAATGGAAAGGCTGAAAGCGCACCAATCAAACCGCCCCAGACACACATTTTCTGATGATTGAATTTATCCGCCAGCCAGGCAAAAAATGGAATACTGAAACAGCTAATTACCCCGACCATCAGCGTGATATTCAGGAAGAACTGTTTGTCCATGCCTAGGTTGCTGGTGGAATAGTTCAGGGCAAAGTTGGTGACCAGATACATGGTCAGTAATTCAGTCAGACGTAAGGCAATGATATAGAAGAAAGCTTTTGGATGTTTGCTGATGGCTTGCAAGATTGGCAGCTTTTCTGGATGATGGTCTGCTTTGACCACCTTTTCTACAAATTCCTGAGATTCATCCTGATCACGGCGAATCCACATCGCCACAGCTAACAGTACGATGCTGGCCAGAAAGGGAATACGCCATGCCCACTCGGCAAAGGCTTCTTCACCCAGTGTCGCAATAATAATCGACACTGCACCGGTGGCCAATACCAAGCCAACACCATAGCCGACCTGAACGCCACTGCTATAAAAGGCTTTTTTACCCTTGGGTGCATTTTCAACTGCCATCAGAGCTGCGCCGCCCCATTCACCACCGACAGCAAAGCCTTGCAAGGCTCGACAAAACACCAACAGCACCGGAGCCCACCAGCCAATTGCCTCGAAATTTGGCAGTAGACCAATCCCGACCGTGGAAATTCCCATCAGGATTACCGTGAGTACCAGCATTTTTTTGCGGCCGAGCTTGTCACCAAAGTGACCAAATACCACACCGCCTAAAGGACGAAACAGGAAGCCGACCCCAAAGGTGGCTAGTGCCGCCAAGGTGCCCATGTTCTCGCCAATACTAGGGAAAAACTGATCTTTAAAAATTAAGGCTGCAACAATGCCGTAAAGGAGAAAATCATACCAATCGACAACAGCACCAACAAAACTAGATAGCGCAGCTTTACGTGCGCGTTGTTCTTGAACAATAGAAGAATTTACAGAAGACATGCAGGAGGGGATTCCATGAGTTACATCAGAGTTGCCCTGCAATATTCGGATTTGATCGTCACGCTAATCACAGGACAGCATGCTGAAAGTAAAGGTGATTTTCAGCATCTCAGCACATACATGGATAATGCATTGCGCAGATAGAGTACTCTAAAAAATCAAAATGTAAAAACAAAGTTGCCGTATTTTTAAACTGATGCCTAAAACATGATCAAAAAAGGTTTAGAGTAGCAATAACTGGGTTTCAGTTTCGGGGACGCTGAGCTGATACACGCCGACGCCGATCAGCCGAAATTGCATCTGCGGAGCAATATGCAGGTCGTCGAGCAGTAAGTCCAAGGCTTGGGCTAATTCCTGTGGGCTACGCAGCACCTGTTTAAAACTTTTACTGTGTTGCATCACCTGAAAATTCTTGAGTTTTAATTTGACCGTAACGCCGCGAGCAGAAAGCTGTTTCTTTTGCAGGCTTTGCCATACTTGTCCAACTAAAGGTTCCCAATAGGGGCGACATTGATTTAGATGAAGGTCATCATCAAAAGTGGTTTCTTTGGAAATTTGCTGGCGCTCCCGTTCCACCTCAACCGGTCGTTCATCAATGCCTTGAGCATACAAAAATAGCCGCCGTCCATATTTGCCAAAATGCTGAATCAGTAAGGCTTCATCAATCTGTTGTAAATCGCCTAAAGTTTCTAGATTCAGGCTTTTCAGTTTTTCCTGAGTGACTTTACCGACGCCGGGAATTTTTTTCAGGGGCAGATCCTGGATAAAACGCTGTACCTGCGAAGGTTTAATCACACAGATCCCATTCGGTTTGTGCCAGTCCGAAGCAATTTTAGCGAGAAATTTATTGGGTGCCACACCGGCAGAAGCAGTTAATCCGGTGGCTTGAAAAATATCCTCGCGAATTCGCATGGCGACTTCGGTGGCACTGGGAATCTGCTGTAAATTCTCCGTGACATCCAGAAAGGCTTCATCCAGAGACAGTGGCTCAATCAGGGAAGTATATTGCTGGAAGATCTGATGAATCTGTGCCGATACTTGCCGGTATTTGGCAAAATCTGGCTCAATCACGATAACTTGAGGACACAGTTTGCGCGCCTGCCCCATGGACATGGCAGAACGCAGGCCATAAACCCGTGCCGGATAGGAGGCAGCCGCGACCACCGCCCGAGGATGATGCGAGGCTATCACCACAGGTAAGTCTTTCAGTTCTGGACGTTCACGCAGCTCAACCGAGGCATAAAACGCATCCATATCGATATGAATAATTTTGCGCATGTTCGCTATCTTAAGGGGCTTTAATCGGATTGGGAAGCGAAGGCTGAGTTGAGTAAATAGGGTTGCGGTCCGCTGAGCAGAATGACTTTTGTCCCTTGTGTCTCGGCAGCCTGAATCAGAAGTTGCAAACTTTTTGGAGTGTCATCGGCAAGACGGGGTAAAAATTGCAGTGGCTGCTTTAAAGGCTGAAAAAAATCATCCCAATGCACCGGAATCACTACTTTGGGCTTGAGCATGTTCAGGGTTTCAGTCAGATATTGCTGCTGATAGTCACTGGATTGTCTGGAGAGCTGGGCAATACCTAAAAATAAAGTATCGACCTGTAGGTTTTTAAATTGATCCGGGATAAATCCGGTACTGGTCTTGACCAGAATTTTATGTCCCGCATGCTCAATCAAGTAATCGAAACTGCCACCTTCTTTAAATTCGGAAAATTTAGCCGGAAGAGTTAAAGGCCGCAGCAGCTCTTCGCCTAAATCATCATTTATCGCTGTGGGCGGGGTATGTTGTGAGGGAATTGCCGTGGTCTGGAAATGTCCCCATTGCTGTACTTGCCCAGGCTTAATCGGCTGTAATTGCTGTGGAGTAACTTTGGGATTTGCCCGGGCGATATTCAGGGTGCTCGGCGAACCGACCACAGCAGTTTCGGGAAGCATCTCTAGTAAAGCCGGGACATCCAGAACATGATCATAATGAGAATGACTGACCAGAATGACTTGGGTCCGGCTCAATTCGTGGCGTTGCACCAGTTGTTCAATGAGTAGCCTGTCACTTTGAATAGGGCGGCTAAGTACTTGCCACAAAGATGGCCGGCTAAAGAAACCATCGATTAGGACCTGATCGTGGCCATCATCGAGTAACAGGGTGGACACACCAAAAAATTTAACGGTGAGACCGTGAACGGATGTACCGGTTTTCGGCTGCCACGCTTGAAAGTCCCTGAGTTCTCCTGAAGCTTGCAACAGATAAGCCAGTGTACCTGCGATGAGCAGGAGAAGAATTAGCAGACCGAGTAAAACGCCTTTTATCCATTTCAATCTTTTTATTTCCTTGTTGTTTTTATAAAGAACCTATTTTCAGGCGATCAGCTTTGTTTCTCTTGATTCTTAGATGAGGGTACTGCAATTGCATTCTTTTTGAGAAAATCCAGCCATTGCTGTTCTGAGCCATAAAAAACATTCAGGTCTACCGGTGTGGTAATACCGGGAATTTTCCCCTGACTGGTATGTTGCCAAAACGTCCATTTAGGCTGATCTTTTAAATCAGGCAGACCTTTGTATTCACGTACCCAGAGTGGTACGTTAGGAAAGTGTCCTGCCAGTACAATATTATAAAAAGCTTTAGAAATATAGAAAATCGGCTGCTTGCCATAATGCTTTTTCAGGGCATCGTGCATCACCTGAATTTCGTTTAAAAGCTGCTCTTTAGAATAGGTATTGATGCATTTGCTGTCATATTCCAGATCAATTACTGGCGGTAAGGCATCCGGTTTATTGGGTACGGAGTCAATAAAATTCTGGGCTTGAATGCTGCCATCGCGGCAGAGGCGGTAGAAATGATAGGCACCGACCAGAAAGCCGCGTTCCCGGGCCTTGAGCCAGTTTTCCTGAAATTTGGTATCTTTAAAGTCGCCGCCTTCAGTGGCTTTCAGATAAACAAATCGGTATTTTTCAGGCGAAATCTGCTGCCACTGAATCTCTTTTTGATGATGCGATACATCAAAACCCTGGATTGGGTAATCGGCCGCATGGGCAGAGGGTGCTTTCATCAGGCAGAGATAGACCATGGCGCTAGCGATCACAGTGATTAGCACGCCAAGCCCAATCAAGAGCGATTTATGAACTCTGTTCGGAGCCTGATTTTTCTGCATTTTCAGTCCTTGCCTATATGTGATTTAGCCTAAAACTTACAATCAGCCCAAAGTGAATATAGCGCATCAAACCGGGGTATTTTTAGGAATATGCCAGAAAATATAGGCCGCAATAATATTGATGCAGCCTAAACAGATCAGTGATACATGAAAAGCAGCCACCAGATTGTCAGCGCCGTAATAGGCACTCAGCATGTTCACCAGTGTTCCTGCCAGTGCCACCCCGATACTCATTGACAGCATCATGATCATCGACAGGAAACTGTTGCCGCTACTGGCATCCTGCTGGCTTAAGTCCTTTAAGGTCAGGGTATTCATCGACACGAATTGCAGTGAATTTAAAATGCCGAAGATAAAGAAATGAATCGCACGGAGCCAGATTGGGGTTTCCGCCGTGGTCAGGGCAAAACTGGCAATACATAGACCTACCAGTAAGGTATTGACCAGCAAGACCCGACGGTAGCCAAAACGCTGAATGATGTTGCGGATAATGGGTTTGGAGGCCAGCGAACCGAGCACAGTCGGAATCATCAATAAACCGGTAATAAAAGGTTCAAAACCGAATGCGACTTGCAACATCAGAGGCAATAAAAACGGAATCGAGTTGCCGCCGAGACGGGCAAAGAAATTACCCAAAATGCCAATCGCATAAATTTTATTTTTAAACAACTGGCTGCGAAACAGCGCGTTGCTATGCGTATGTGAATGATAGGCATAAATCAGGGTGGCCAATAAACCGGCCAGAATCAGGCTGAGGCTCCACCACAGCGAGTTGTGTGGACTGGCAAAATTTTCAATTCCGAGACAGAGGCCCACCATGGCCACGACCAGCAAGATAAAGCCCCAATAATCAAAATGGGCGACTGTAGGTTCAAGTACATTCGGCATGGCCTTAAAGGTAATCAGTGCGCCCAGCAAGCCAATCGGCAGATTGATCAGGAAAATCCAGTGCCAGGACAGATATTCGACCATCCAGCCACCTAGGGTCGGGCCAATCAACGGACCAATCAGACCGGCCAGACTCATCAGACTCATGGCGGCCAGAAATTGGGTACGGGGAATGATCTTCAGCATCGCCAAACGGCCGACCGGCAGCAATAATGCACCACCGATCCCTTGAAAGATCCGGTACACCAATAATTCATTCAGGCTACTTGACCAGGCACAGCCCAAAGAGGCCAAAGAGAAAATAATAATCGCAGCAAAATATGTATTTCTGACCCCGAACCGGTCTGCCAGCCAGCCACTTAAGGGAATGCAGGCCGCCACAGACAGCACATAAGCCACGACCACACTGTGCATGCGTAGCGGATCTTCCTGCAAATTTTGGGCAATTGCAGGTAAGGCGGTATTAATAATGGTGGTATCCAGCCCCTGCATGAAAAAGCCAATCGAGACCAACAAGACCAGCAGTCTAAACTCGGGATCTAAGGCTTGATGCGTAGGCGTGGCATTCATAATTCTGGAAAACTGAAAATTTTGAATAGTTTAAAGGAATCAGCCGAGTCTGTCGTATATAAAGCGTTTCAACTTTTATAGCAGTGTTGTGTCAAGGAACTGCAACCGATCTGTCATGGCACTGCAATGCTCTGGTTATAAATTGGTCACGAATTCTTCATGATAGATCAACAAAAAAATGAAATTAAAATTAAAGTCTTTGATAGTGGCCATGCTGGCTGTGGGGATGGTGGCATGTGGAAGTGAGAATGAAAATGAAACACCGGTTCCAATCGTCGAGGCTACACCGAACTCGATCGAGTTAAGCAAATTAGCTGCTTATGAATCGGGTATGTTTGCGCAAAGTGCAGCAGAAATTCCGGCCTTTGATGCCGAGAGTCAACGCCTATTCGTGGTCAATGCCAAAGAAGGCGTATTGGATGTACTGGATTTAAGTCGACCTGATCAGCCGAAAAAAATAACATCTATCACGGTCGATGACATTGCGCCAGAGGCTGAGGTCAACAGTGTCGCGGTACATAATGGCATTGTCGCCATTGCGATTCAGGCTGCTGTGAAAACCGATCCTGGCTATGTGGCCTTATATCAGGCCAAAGACCTGAGTAAGCTGGCCCACGTACAGGTGGGTGCCTTGCCGGACATGTTGACTTTCACACGGGATGGTCAAAGCTTGCTGGTGGCCAATGAAGGCGAGCCTTCTGATGATTATCAGGTCGATCCAGAAGGTTCAGTGTCTGTCATTAGTCTGGCCAATTTAAAAGCCCCGATCGTTCGTACAGCAGACTTTAAGGCCTTTAATGGATGGGAAGCAGCATTGCGTGAACAGGGCATCCGCATTTTCGGACCAAAGGCCAGCACAGCTCAGGATTTTGAACCTGAGTACATCACTGTTTCAAAAGATGGAAAAACTGCTTGGGTTGCCTTACAGGAAAACAATGCCTTGGCCAAAATTGATGTGGCTTCTGCCAAGGTGCTCGCTGTTTATCCATTTGGCTTTAAAGATCATGGCATGAAGGGTCATGGTATGGATGTCAGCGATGCGGATGGTGTCGAGGGTAAAGGCAAAATCGATATTCAAACTTGGGCCAATGTCCGTGGCTTATATATGCCAGATGCGATTGCAAGTTTCGAGGTCGCCGGCAAAACCTATATTGTGTCTGCCAATGAAGGCGATGCCCGTGCCTGGGGTGAAAACAATCCTGCATATTTCAATAACGATACCAGCCAAGGCTTTGTAGAAGAATGGCGGGTGAAACACTTGGTGCATGCCAAAGGCTTTGACCGCCGTCTGGGTGATGATTTACCAGCCCATCTTCGGGTATTGGCCAAAGGTGCAGAACTCAATCCAACTAACTTTGCCTACTGCGGTGCTATTGTAGGGGATGCCAAAGACTGCCGTGAAGATCATCTGTTGGGCCGTTTAAATATTACGTGGACCGAAGGCTATCAAAAAAATGCCGATGGTACAGCCAAACTGAATGAACGGGGCAATCTGGTCTATGATCATTTATATAGCTTTGGTACACGCTCGGTCAGTATCTGGGTGGAAAATGATCAGCAGACCGGTTTGGATTTGGTATGGGATTCGGGCGATCAATTTGAGCAGTATATTGCCAAACATCATCCTGAAATTTTCAACTTTAATCATGAAGAAGCCGGACTGGATAATCGCAGTGACAATAAAGGGCCGGAACCTGAAGGGGTGACCTTGGGGCAGATTGGCCAAAAAACCTTTGCCTTTATTGGGCTGGAGCGTGTCGGTGGCATCATGGTCTATGATGTGTCTACACCTGCATCACCAGTCTTCGTGCAATATATTAATTCACGTGATTTTAAAGCGACTACAGCGCAGATTGAAATGGGACAAGCCGGTGATTTAGGACCGGAAGGTTTGGTATTTATCCCCGCCAAAGACTCCCCGAATAAGAAATCCCTCCTGGTGGTCGGCCATGAAGTCAGTGGCAGTACCACGATTTATCAAGTAAATCTCAAGTAGTCAAAAGCTTTTAAATTCAGGGCACTTCGGTGCTCTTTTTTGTAAGGTGACCATATATATGACAGTCTTGTCATTAAAATGAAATAAAACCGTCATAATCTTGGGCCAACTTTTCAGCACTGCTGAAATCTCCTCGCGTATAGGTTTGTTTTTATGACAATCGAGATTTTGATGGTGATCGGCTTCTGTTTGGCCGCTTACTCTATTGTCGGAAATGATGTACCTCAAACCTTAGGGACATTTATTTCTTCGAATTCACATCGCCCATGGTGGGTATTGTGGATTTATATCAGCTCAATTTTAATTGTCGTATTGGTCTATGGTTGGTATGCATCTGGGGTGGGTGATGCCTCATACGGTCGTTTAGAAACGATTCCTTTCCCTGAAGGTGGCATTACCTGGCTGTACATTGTGCCGCCAATTCTGCTGTTGATGCTGACCAAATACGGGATTCCAGTCAGTACCACTTTCCTGGTGCTTACGATTTTCTCTCCCGCCAGCTTAGGCTCGATGATGGTCAAATCGATGATGGGCTATGCGGTGGCCTTTGTGGTGGCGATTGTCATCTATCGTTTTGTGGTCAAGCAGCTGGCACGCCATTTTGCCAAGACACGTCATCAGGAACACTCCAAGGTCTGGATGGGCTTGCAGTGGGTATCTACCGGTTTCCTGTGGAGCCAATGGCTGATTCAGGATCTGGCCAACATCTTCGTGTATGTGCCGCGTCAGGTACCGTTTGAATTCCTGATGTTTGCGATTGCGGTATTCGTAGTGTTGCTGGGCGTGATTCTGTATCAACGTGGTGGGGCCATCCAGAAAATTGTCGATACCAAAACCGGTGTGACCGACATTCGTGCTGCGACGATTATCGACTTCCTGTATGCCATTATCCTGTTGATCTTCAAAGAGTGGAGCAATATTCCAATGAGTACCACTTGGGTATTCCTGGGATTACTTGCAGGTCGTGAATTTGCCATGTCGATGATTCTGGATGAAGTCAATAAACATCGTACGTCACGCAATGTCAGTGCAGATGCCATGAAACTGATGTTCGGTCTGGCTATGTCGGTCATTCTGGCAACGACTTTGCCGATGTTTTATGAGTTTGTGACGAATTATGGTCAATAAGACCTGATATTAAAAATCCAATAAAAAAGCGAGCCAGGTGCTCGCTTTTTTATTGCTTGAGAAGCTTAGACTACAAATCTTTGCGGATGGCCTAAATTGGTTAAAGTCGTATAAATTTCTTCTTCGTGTTCACAAATGATCAGTTTGGCACGATGCTGTGGCGGTAAAAAACCATCTTCAACGGCGCGGTCCAGCTGCGCAATCAAGGCATCATAGAAGCCATTCACGTTATAGAGCATCATCGGTTTCTGGTGCTGGTTTAGCTGACCCCAAGTGGCAATTTCCAGAATTTCCTCAAACGTGCCCAGTCCACCCGGCAAGGCCACAAAGGCACAGGCCCGCTCGGCCATCATAGCCTTGCGTTGATGCATGCTGGTCACCACATGTAATTCGGTGAGCTGGTTATGGGCAATTTCATAATCCAGCATAAATTCAGGAATCACCCCTACAGCTTCACCGCCATGCTGGATCATGGCATCCGCGACCTGTCCCATCAAGCCAATACTGGCGCCACCGTAAACCAGCCCGAAACCATGTTCTGCCAGTCCTTGCGAGAGATGAATGGCTTTTTCTAAATAAACCGGTTTGTTGCCTGCACGTGAACCACAATAGAGAGCCACTAGAGGGCGTGTTGTTTTTGGGGAGTTTTCTTTAAAATAATCTGTCATTTGAATTACGCTTTGCATTTATTTTCTTCACCTTATCATTTTTCTTTCTTGTGACTCTAGCTTAATTAATAAATATGACAATTCTGTGAGCAGGGACATTTTCACTGCAATAGGGCTCAGCAAAATTCATCGATAAACAGCTATGAAAACAGGTGAATTTCAAATTGATCTTGATATACTGAAAATTGGTTTCACAACAATAGAACGACGATGGGTAGTGGTAGTTGGCCGTTTAACTTTATAAATCTACGCCAAATAATTGATCTTATTCAATATAAAAAATTCTGTTTTGCTGTGTCACAGCGTCAGGTGATTCCATGCTGCAGTCCTGAGCTTCAGGAGCCAAGCGTATGATCTTTGAATGGATGTCAGACCCTTCAGCCTGGGTCGGTTTACTCACGTTGATTGTTCTTGAGATTGTACTCGGGATCGACAATCTGGTTTTCATTGCTATTTTGGCGGAGAAACTGCCACCAGAACAACGTAATACGGCGCGGATTGTCGGCTTGATGCTGGCCCTGCTGATGCGTTTGATCTTGCTGGCCTCGATTGCCTGGGTAGTGACCCTCACTGATCCACTATTCCACATCTTTGATCATGCTTTCTCGGGCCGCGATCTGATTCTATTGTTTGGTGGGGTGTTCCTGCTGTTTAAAGGCACCATGGAACTGCATGAGCGTCTGGAAGCCAAACCCGTCATCAAAGAAGAAAATCCGGTCCATGCGGTATTCTGGATGGTGATTGTCCAGATCGTGGTGCTGGACGCCGTATTCTCATTAGACAGCGTGATTACTGCGGTTGGTATGGTCAAAGACCTGTCAGTGATGATGATTGCCGTGATTATTGCCATCGGGATTATGCTCTGGGCATCCAAAGCTCTGATGGATTTCGTCAACAGACATCCGACCGTGGTGATTCTGTGTCTGGGCTTCCTGATGATGATCGGCTTCTCGCTGGTGGTCGAAGGCTTCGGTTTCCATATTCCGAAAGGTTACCTGTATGCTGCAATTGGCTTCTCGGTGATTGTCGAATTTATTAACCAGACCATGAAACGCAATCAGGAAAAAATGGTGACCACCACCGACATGCGCTACCGTACTGCTTCTGCCGTAATGCGGATGCTGGGTGGTAAACCTGCTCAGGACAATGATTCTTCTGAGCCGGAAGATGTTCTGGCGACACGTGCCTTTGCTGATGAAGTCTTTAATGATGATAACGGTATCTATCACAGTGTCATGGTGCAGGGAGTTTTGGGTCTGTCTGAACGTCCGGTCAAGTCGGTAATGACGCCACGTCCTGAACTGGAATGGATTGATCTGGACAATGACGCTGACAGTATCAAAGAACAGTTATTGCAGATGAGCCACTCGCGTCTGATTATCGCCCGGGGTGAACTGGATAATATTGCCGGTGTGGTACTGACCCATAAAGTCCTCAACGAATACATTGAAACCGGGGTGCTGGATTTTGAAAAGCACTTACGTGAACCGGTGATTGTGCATGAAAATGCCCAGGTCTTGATGGTGATGGAACAGTTGCGTCAGGCTCCATTGCAGATGGCAATTGTCCTGAATGAATATGGTTCAATTGAAGGGATTGCCACCCCAATTGATATTCTTGAAGCAATTGCCGGTGAATTCCCGGATGAAGATGAGTTGCAAGCCGCCGCGGAAAGCCTGGAAGATGGCAGCCTGATTCTGGATGGTTCCACCGATATTCGTCATGTTTCCTTGCTGCTGGATCGTGATCTGGTCAATGAAACCGAAGAATATTCGACTTTATCTGGTTATGTATTGTTCCATATGGCACGTTTACCACATAGCGGTGAAAAGTTTGAAGCAGATGGGCATATCTTTGAGGTCGTGACGATGGACGGTCATAAGATCGATAAAGTGCATATCATTCCGCAGCTTCCTGCACAGGACTAGATTCTAGCCAATGTTTGGCCTGTAAAGTTTGCTAAAATAGCCCGCATTGTCGGGCTATTTTTATGGAACTGAAATGTCAGAAGCATGTCCATGTGGACAAGGCGAATATCACAGTTGTTGTCAGCCACTGCATGTAGGGCAAAAGGTCGCAGAGACTGCACAGCAACTCATGCGTTCCCGTTACAGTGCCTTCGCCAAGCATGAAATCGATTACATCAAAACCACGACTGCGCTGGGTCAGCAACAAGCGCTGGACCTGCAGTCAATTAGTGAATGGAGTAAAGCCAATCAATGGTTAAAGCTTGAAATTGTTCAAGCCAATGAAAAACTAGATAAAAATCATGCCTTGGTCGAGTTTAAGGCACATTATCATGATGGCAAGCAGGCACAGGTGCATCATGAAGCTTCGCATTTTGTGAAGTTTGAAGGTCGCTGGTATTTTCTGGATCCGACTACAGACCATAACATCACCATGAAACAGGCCTGCATTTGTGGTTCGGGGAAAAAATTTAAGCAATGTTGTGCCGGATTCTTATAACTTTCACACAGATTTAGCTTAGAATAGCCGCCATCTCATAGCCTCAGGTGGAAGCAGGGCGATGTTACTGACCGTCATCTATATTATTGCAATTACCGCTGAAGCCATGACCGGGGCACTGTCCGCTGGCCGGCGCAGCATGGACTGGTTTGGCGTGATGATTATTGCCTGTGTTACTGCACTGGGCGGTGGTTCGGTCCGTGATGTTCTGCTCGGACATTATCCCTTGACTTGGGTCAAACATCCCGAATATCTGGTGCTGACCTGTTGCGCCGCCTTCGTCACCATCCTGATTGCCAAATGGATGCGACAGTTACGTAATGTATTCCTGGTACTGGATGCCTTGGGGCTCATTGGCTTTACCATTATTGGCTGCCAGATTGCCCTGGAAATGGGACATGGTTTTGTGGTCAGCGCCGTCGCGGGTGTTTTGACCGGAGTGTCTGGCGGGATTTTGCGTGACATTTTATGTAATGACGTGCCGCTGGTGTTCCGCCGTGAACTGTATGCCAGTATTGCCTTTGTTTCAGTGATCTTTTACTGGCTCTGTAGCCACTACGGCTTGTCGCAGGATCTGACCATTTTGTCTACCCTGATTTTTGGTTTTAGCTTACGTCTGATCGCCATCTATTTTGGTCTGGAAATGCCAAAATTCATTTATAAAGATGATGATGAGCACTCGGCATCTTCCAAAGACGAATCTTAATTTTTAAATGTATAAAGTGCGGCAATAAAAATAGCCGCATTCAGCTCAATTCGTAGTATAAAAAATATAAAGCAGCCCACCTGTTGAGAAAGCAGCATCTCCCGTTCCACCTGATCAGAGATTTTTGTTATGGATTTAGTTTCTCGCATACAACGCTTACCGATTGGTAGGTTTCACTACACCTTGCTGGTGGTGATTGGACTGGGCTGGATGTTTGATGCGATGGATACCGGATTGATTTCCTTTATCCTGGCAAAAATGGCTGAAGACTGGCAGATGACTGCCGATCAAAAAAGCTGGGTGGTGTCGATCGGTTTTGTCGGCATGGCGATCGGGGCGATTTGTTCAGGTGGCCTGGCAGACCGTTTTGGCCGTAAAACAGTCTTTGCTGCGACCCTGGTCATTTATAGCCTGGCCACTGCAGCTTGTGCTTTTGCACCGGATCTGACCTGGCTGCTGGTATTCCGTTTTATCGTCGGTTTGGGCTTGGGTGGTCAGCTACCCGTGGCCGTAACGCTGGTCAGTGAATATATTCCTGCGCATGTACGTGGCCGTTTTATTGTCTTGCTGGAAAGTTTTTGGGGGCTGGGCTGGCTGGTCGCGGCGCTAGTATCGCGCTTTATCATTCCAGATTTTGGCTGGCAAACCGCTTTCATGATTGGTGGCCTGCCTGCGCTGTATGCCATCGTGATCTGGAAAATGGTGCCGGAATCTATTCCTTTCCTGATTAACCGTGGCCGTATAGAGGAAGCTTCGGCACTGGTGAAAAAGATTGAGCGTCAATGTGGCGTTCAAGTCTATGAAATTTTTGAAGTGAAACCGGTCGCAGAGAAGCAGAATATTTCATTTTCCCAGTTATGGTCGGGTATCTTTGCGCGCCGTACGCTTATGCTCTGGCTGATCTGGTTCGGTATTATCTTTTCCTATTATGGCATCTTTACCTGGTTGCCAAGTTTACTGGTCAAAGAAGGCTATAGCATTGTCCAGTCTTTTGAATATGTGCTGATTATGATTCTGGCGCAGTTGCCCGGTTATCTGGTGGCGGCATGGCTGGTCGAAAAACTCGGTCGTAAGCCGACTTTGGCCGGCTTTATTGGCATGTGCGCGATTTCTGCCTATTTCTTTGGTCAGTCGGGTAGTGTTACTGAAATCGTGATTTGGGGCTGTCTGATGTCCTTCTTTAATCTGGGTGCCTGGGGCGTACTCTATACTTATACGCCGGAACAATATCCGACCAATATCCGTGCCTTTGGTTCAGGCTGGGCCGGGGCTGTTGGCCGGATTGGCGGTATCGCGGCACCTTTTGCTGTAACCCATCTGATGGGTATGCCGAATGGCTTTAGCTATGTCTTTACCATGTTTACGGCAGTTCTGGTCGCTGTCGCGATTGTGATTCTGGTCTTGGGTGAAGAAACCAAAGGCAAGACCCTCGAATCGATGGGCTTATAAAGGGAATGATTTTTTAGTTGCTTAGGGCCTATAAAGTGGATATTTTTAGGCCATAAGACACAAATTGTCGCGCTGAACGATTTGATGCCCTTGTGTCATCTACAGCCACGACTTAGCATAAGAAACATTGATACAAAAACGAATTATTTAGGACTATAGGTTGTTATGACAAGCCTTGCGCATCATGCGACAGAAAACCGCTCCGTAGCAGAATTTACCGAACAAGCTTATCTGAATTACGCCATGTACGTGATTATGGATCGGGCACTCCCTCATATTAGCGATGGCCTGAAACCGGTACAGCGCCGGATTGTCTATGCCATGAGTGAGCTGGGCCTGAAATGGACCAGCAAACCAAAGAAATCGGCACGTACAGTCGGTGACGTACTGGGTAAATACCATCCGCATGGTGACTCGGCCTGTTATGAAGCCATGGTGCTGATGGCACAGCCCTTTAGTTATCGTTACCCGTTTATTGAAGGGCAGGGCAACTGGGGTTCACCAGATGATCCAAAGTCTTTCGCAGCGATGCGTTATACCGAAGCCAAGCTTTCCCAGTACAGTGAACTATTACTGTCTGAACTGGGACAGGGCACCTGTGAATGGCAGGACAACTTTGACGGTTCGATGAAAGAACCGGTGAACTTGCCGGCACGTGTACCGAACATCTTGCTGAATGGCACCACTGGTATTGCTGTCGGTATGGCCACAGACATTCCACCGCATAACCTGCGTGAAGTGGTCAAAGGGACGATTGCGCTAATTCGTAATCCGAACCTGACCGATGAAAAAATCGCAGAATATATTCCTGCGCCAGACTTGCCGACCAAAGCTGAAATTATCACCCCGCCTGCTGAACTGTTAAAAATTCAGACCACAGGTCGTGGCAGCTACCGCATGCGTGCGGTCTATAGCGTCGATAAAAACGAAATTATCATCACCGAACTGCCTTATCAGGTGTCAGGCTCCAAAATCATCACCCAGATTGCCGATCAGATGCAGGCCAAAAAACTGCCTTTGGTCAGCGATGTACGGGATGAATCGGATCATGCCAATCCAACCCGTTTAGTGATTGTATTGCGTTCGAATCGTATTGATGCCGAATCGGTGATGAGTCACTTGTTTGCCACCACCGATCTGGAATCCAGCTACCGCGTCAACATGAACATGATTGGTGCGGATGGCCGTCCACAGGTGAAATCGATTCGTCGTATTTTACTGGAATGGATTGAGATCCGTAAAACCACGGTAACGCGTCGTCTGCAATATCATCTGAACAAGATCGAAAAACGCCTGCATATTCTTGGTGGTCTGATCATTGCTTATCTAAATATTGACGAAGTGATTCAGATTATTCGTGAAGAAGATCAGCCCAAGCCGCTACTGATGCAGCGTTTTAATATTGACGAGATTCAGGCCGAAGCGATTCTGGAACTGAAATTGCGTCATTTGGCCAAGCTTGAAGAAATGGAAATGCGCCGCGAACAGGAAGAGCTGGAAGCGAAAGCTGCAGTAATTCGTGAACAACTGGCCAATCCGGAATCTTTAAAAAGCCTGATTATTTCTGAACTGAAAGACGATGCCAAGAAATTTGGTGATGATCGCCGTTCGCCAATCGTACAGCGTGCCGAAGCTGCTGCAATCAATGAAACTGAAATGTTGCCGGCCGATCCGGTGACGGTGGTGTTATCAGAAGCTGGCTGGATTCGCTGTGCCAAAGGCTATGAAGTCGATGCAGAAAATCTGAATTTCCGTGCCGGTGATCAGTACTTGAGTCATGCACAGGGCAAATCCAATCAACGCGTTTATGTAATAGATGACACTGGGCGTAGCTATGCCTTGGCCATCAATACGCTACCATCTGCGCGTGGTCTCGGCGAACCGCTCAGTTCAAAACTGTCTCCAGGCAGCGGGGTCGGTTTTAAACAGGTTCTGGTGGCAGAGGATGAAACTGAAATTCTAGCAGCAAGCAACAAAGGCTATGGCTTTAAAACCCAGGCCAAGCAGCTGGATACCAGTGCCAAAGCCGGAAAAGCTTTCCTGAATTTATCTGAAGGGGCAGAGGTCATGAACCTGCAGCCACTCGAAGATGCCACACATGTTGCACTGCTCAGTTCAGCAGGACGCCTGTTGATTGTCGATTTAGCAGAATTACCTGTACTGAACAAAGGTAAAGGAAATAAATTGATACAACTTGAAGGTGATGAACAAATTTTGTCCATGACAATATTGAAGCTTGATGAAATAATTCAAGTGCTTGCAGGACAACAGCAGTTAAAATTAAAAGGGGATGATTTGCGCAAATATATCGGCAAGCGCGGTGCAAAAGGACAGCTTTTACCACGCGGATATCAAAAAGCAAATAAACTGTTGATTCAAAGATAAGACTAGCATCCATCCTGCGAAATACGTTATATATGAACAACGATTCAACAAGATGGATGCAATATCGCACATATACAAGTCTAAAAATGGCGTGTGATATTGAAAAAAACAGTTGAAATACTAAGGATTATGATTGGAGAGATGGCCATTATGGAAAAAATTTGGTTTGCTGAATACCAAAAAACAGGGATTCCAGAAACAGTAGAATTACCAGCAGAAAATACTTCTCTAGTAGATATTTTTGAGCGTAATTTCCAAAAATTCGGCTCGCGTGATGCCTTTATCTTTATGGATAAGGCAATGACTTTCAATGAACTGGAAGAGGCGAGCCGTAAGTTTGCAACTTATCTACAAAGCTTGGGGTTGGCAAAAGGTTCACGTGTGGCAGTGATGATGCCAAACGTTCTTCAGTATCCGGTTGTGGCACTTGGGGTGTTCCGCGCAGGTTTGGTATTGGTCAACGTGAATCCACTCTACACATCGCGTGAACTTGAGCATCAATTGAATGACTCAGGTGCTGAAGTACTGGTGATTATTGAAAACTTTGCTTCTGTTTATCAAGCGATTATTGGTAAAACACCAGTGAAGCATGTCGTGGTCGCTTCTGTCGGTGACATGCTGGGTGCCTTGAAAGGAACTTTGGTAAATTTTGTCTTGCGTTCTGTGCGCAAGCAAATTCCAGCTTGGGATATTCCAGGCCATGTGAGATTTAATGCGGCGTTATCTAAAGTTAATCCAAGTAACTATAAACGCCCTGAATTGACCCTTAGCGATACAGCAGTTCTTCAATACACAGGTGGTACCACAGGCGTATCTAAAGGCGCTGAACTGACACATCGTAACCTGGTTGCGAACATGCTGCAGTGTGACGGCATCTTCCAGAGTAAATTTGGTGCGCAAGATGGTCAGCCAGATGACCGTATTTTCTGTGCATTGCCGCTTTATCATATCTTTGCATTCATGGTATGCGCACTTTACGGTATGTACAAAGGTCAGGCGAATGTTCTGATTCCAAACCCGCGTGATTTACCTGCGGTGATGAAAGAGCTACGTAAATACCAGCCGACTTTCTTCCCGGCAGTGAACACACTTTTCAATGCGCTGGTAAACAATGAAGAGTTTAAGCAACTTGATCATAGTAAACTGAAAATGGCGATGGGCGGCGGTATGGCCGTACTTCCTTCTACTGCAGCAGCATGGAAGAAAGTTACCGGAACCAATATCGTTGAAGGCTATGGTTTGTCTGAAACTTCTCCGGTGGCAACAGCAAACCCACCTGCGTCTGAAGAATTCAGTGGCACTATTGGTATTCCATTACCATTGACTGAAGTGGCTATTCTGGATGATGAAGGCAATGAAGTTCCACTGGGTGAGCAAGGTGAAATTTCAATCCGTGGTCCTCAGGTCATGAAAGGCTATTGGAACCGTCCGGATGAAACTGAAAAAGTCATGGTGAATGGCTTCTTCCGTACCGGTGATATCGGTGTCATGGATTCACGTGGTTATGTGAAAATTGTAGACCGTAAGAAAGACATGATTCTAGTGTCTGGTTTTAACGTCTATCCATCTGAAATTGAAGAAGTTGTAGCAACTCATCCAAAAGTACTGGAAGTGGCTGCGATTGGTGTGCCAGATGAAAAATCGGGTGAAGTGCCAAAACTGTTTGTTGTGAAAAAAGATCCGTCTTTAACCACAGAAGAAGTTTTAGCATTCGCTAAAGAAAACCTGACCGGTTATAAACGTCCACGTTATGTCGAGTTTATGGATGAATTGCCAAAATCCAACGTAGGTAAAATCCTGCGTAAAGATTTACGTAAAACAGCCTAATACCTGTAAGAAAAAAAAGCGCCATCAGGCGCTTTTTTTGATTTGGACTTTTTATTTTTTCATTAACCAGCGATCAAAATAAGGACGACCTACGCCGACTACTCCCAAGAAAATAAACATGGTACCGAACTGGCGGGTAAATCCGGTTTGATTAAAGCTGCCATAACTTAGAATGTTGTCGATCAAGCAATACACCAGAATCGCGACCAGCCAGTGCCAGAGAGGCATACGCTTGATACCTACGAAATAAAAGGCAATCCATAAAATGGCAAAGGTAAAGATTGGCGACCAGATATTCATATTGGCACAAATGACGGCCATCAGAAATGCCACAATCGGCAGGACAATTTTTAATACGCGATCCACTTGACATTGATGCTGGCGTTGTTTCTCGAGGATATCGAACATTTCATTTTGATCAGGCGCGACCATAGTGAATCCTTAACAAGTAATAAAAAGCACTTTATTTAACAAAATTTATTCACGAAATGCCATGCTATGATAGAGATAAAATTTTCATGAGAAAAAACAGATGCACAGCATTAGTGGGGTTATTTATCTCATTTTGGCCGCTTGTCTTTTGCCTTATGTGTTTACATTGATTGCAAAAAAATCAGCAGGCTTCAGCAGCAAAGACAATCAGAATCCACGGGCATTTTTAGAAAAGTCTTCAGGCTTGGCCAGTCGCGCCAATGCTGCCCAGCAGAATAGCTTTGAAAGTTTGCCACTCTTTATTGCTGCGATCTTGATGGCAGAGTACCTGGTGATATCACAAGATTTGGTCATGATTTTTGGTGTGGCTTATCTGGTTTTTCGTGTGTCGTACGGAATCTGCTATTTAGCCAACTGGGCGACTTTACGCTCTATCGTATGGTTGCTCTCGATGTTATGTCCGGTAGCTTTATTGCTGCTGATCATCAAGTTGGTTTAAGTCATCAGGTCTGCGGACATATTTACAGTTCGATATTTTAAAATCCAAAAAAATCTTTAAAAACCGTTATAATTGTCGCGGTTTTTTAAAAGATATAACTTGTTAAAGAGTGATGCTATGAGCTACAGCAATATCCCAGCGGGTAAAGATGCGCCAAACGATATCTATGTGATCATCGAAATTCCTGCAAATGCAGCACCAATCAAATACGAAATCGATAAAGATTCTGATGCGTTATTTGTAGACCGTTTCATGGGTACAGCAATGTTCTACCCAGCAAACTACGGTTATGTACCAAACACACTATCGCTTGATGGTGACCCATTAGACGTACTGGTTGTAACGCCTCATCCAGTAGAGCCAGGTTCTGTCATTCGTTGCCGTCCTGTCGGTAAATTGAACATGGAAGATGATGGTGGTGTTGATGCGAAACTGGTTGCAGTTCCACATGACAAACTGACTCCAATCTACAAAGATGTTCAGGAATATACTGATCTTCCTCCATTGTTGATCAGCCAGATCGAACATTTCTTCCAGCATTACAAAGATCTTGAGCCAGGTAAATGGGTCAAGCTGAGTGGTTGGGAAGGTGCTGATGTTGCGAAACAAGAAGTTATGAGCTCAATCGAAGCTTATGCAGAAGCAAATAAATAATTGCTTTTTGTCGTCCAGGTTTTAACTTTTTAAAGCCTGGAATAAAAAAACCTGCACATTGTGCAGGTTTTTTTATGACTTGAAATTCGTATGAATTAGAATAATTTCACAGGAATGTCTAACCAGATACGCCATTCATTAGTGTCACCAATGTAGTTTCCGTATTGGTATTCATCACTCGCACGGTAGTATGAGTGACGTACACGTAAGCTGGTATCTTTAGCAAAACCAGATTGAACTGTATATTTTACCTGATTAAAGAATTCACGTTCTTGAGCATCACCAGTGATTAATTGAGAGCGATCATTTTGATTAGCAACATCAATATCCCAACCATATACAAATGCAGAAGTCCAAGATAGGCCAGGAACATTCATTGCACTGAAATCGTAAGTATATTGAAGCTGTGCTGATTTTTCATCATTACCAATAAAGTCAGACAGGTATGAGTTCGGCATATAAATGGTTTGATGACCATCACCTACACCTTGACCTAAACCATAGTCATAACCTGTATTACCTGTATTTTGTTGGTAAGCTAGCATGACATTGTGTGGGCCTTTATTATAGGTCGTAGAAATTGCCCAAATATTGTTGCTTAACTTATTTAGATCATTTGTGGTATGCGAATAAGTGTATGCACCACCATCTGACTTTTTATCCCAATCAGTATGATAGCCACTAAAGTCATGAGTTAAAGTACTACCATTCGCCAATGCATAACTATAGTTTGCATTAACATAATGACGCTCTAGGCGGTCTTTAATGTCTGTACCATAGTAAGAAGCATTCACTGCATCATTAAATTTGTATTTTGCACCCCAAACTATTGCGCGATCCAATTCATTACCATCAGATTTGATCTGGCTTGAACGCTGGTTTTCAGTAAATTTACCAGCAACGAGGCTTAAGTTTTCGATTTCATTACTTTCAACCAATACACCTGTAAAGTATTCAGGTACTAAACGCGCAGTATTGCTTGCAAGTACAGGTAAGTCTAAAACCTGAGTACCATAAGTAGCAGTCGTGTTTGAAACACGTGCTTTTACATATGCGCCGCCACGTGCCCAATGATCATAAGCTGAACCATCCGGATGTTGAGGAATCATGTCATTACCGGCATGTGCATTTTCACCCAATTTGAAAGATGCATCACCGATAATACCGGCACCAAAGCCGACTACACCTTTGGTAAAACCAGAGTCTAATTTAACGATCGCAGTCTGAGCAGCTGAACTTGTATCATTAACAACTTCACGTGCACCGGTTTGATTGTCGTTATAGTTTGTTTTATCGCGGTGCAAATAGCCGGTACGGAAAAGTACAGAACCTCCTGCGTCTTCTACAAAACCTTTCGATTCGCTTTGCTCGCTAGCGAAAGCGGTAGAAACCAAAGCAGCCTGAATCAAAACTGCTAATGTTAATTTTTTTGAATTTTGCATTGGGAAGAGAGCCTTATACAAATTGATCGGAATTTTTTAGGAATTGTATAAGAATTGCTGAAAAAATGTCATTTTTTATTGGATATATTCCACTAAAGTTTAGATTTTTTTAACTCAAATTAAACAATAGCAAGGATTTGAGGTGATTAATTTCTAACCTATCGGTAAAAATTGAGTAAAAACATAATTTTATTGGAAAGTATAAATGATATTTATAAAGTGGTGAAATGAATGTGAGCAGCTTATTTATTTTAGAACGTGCAAAAATTTGATCAAAATTTACGCACTATTTTTTAGCACAAATTTTATTCATTCTAAAAATGGAATCAAAATGGGGCAAATTGTAAATGATTATGTATAAGTATTAAAAAAGTGGTGAAATACCCTCAAATACATTTATTTAATAGAAAGCCTAGATAATTTAGTTTTTTATAGTTTAAATTTTAAATTAAAAACAATAACTTAAATTTTATTTATCTTTTTAGATTTATTATTTTGGTTCCTTCTATCCAGATTGGCATAGCTCTTGCAAATTTTGAGCTTGAGTTTAATCAATGATCAAAAAACGTCTCAGACGATCTGGGGGAGCCACACAATGAAATTAACATTAAAAGTATTATCTCTTGCTTTATTGGGCACTGTATCTTCTTTTACTTTTGCTGAAGAACCTGTTGCTGAACATACGGTATCTGGAAATATCAGCGTACTCTCAAGCTATAACCTGCGTGGTATTACTAACATTCCTGAAAATAGCGGCGCTACCTTACAAGGTGGACTTGATTATAACCATGCCTCTGGCTTCTATGCAGGTTGGTGGGGATCTACGCTAGATTACCCTTTGTCTGAAGAAGGACGTGATGCTTTCGAAAATAACTTCTATGCTGGCTATAGCCATGCAGTCAATGATGACTTAGGTTTAACGATCGGTACGACCTACTATTATTATTATGAATCTGATGTTAATTCTGATGGATTTGAGCTGTTACTGGGTATGAGCTATAAAGATTTGGGTGTTACAGCACAAACTCTTCTCGAAGATACCACTTGGGGCAATGCGGGTGATACCTATTTAAAAGCCACTTATAGCTATGCTTTACCACAAGATTTTAGCTTGGATACTGCTTTAGGTTTATATGCTTATGAAAAATCAGGTGACTTTATTGAAGGAACTACAGAAAGTTTTGGTTTCCGTCATTTTGACATCGGTTTAAGCAAGCCACTTGGTGACACAGGTGTAACTGCAAGCATGAATTATATCTTGGGTGGTTATGACCGTTTTGATGAAAAACAAAAGAATAAAGTCGTATTTGGACTGGGTTATAGCTTCTAATCCTCTTTAGATAAAAAGGCGACCTTAGGTCGCCTTTTTTTAATGATCTAAATCTGCTGCTGCCCGCGATAAGACAGGGCCTCCGAAAGATGCTGACTTTGAATATCTGGACTTTGATTTAAATCGGCAATGGTGCGTGCAACACGCAAGACCCGATGATAGCCGCGCGCTGATAAATTCAGTTTTTGCTGAGCCATTTCAAGCATATTCTGAGCAGACTGATCTAATGCGGCATATTGCTCTAACTGCTTTGGACTCAAACTCATATTCAAGGTATTTTGCCGTTGCATCTGAATTTCATAGGCTGCAATGACGCGTTGTCTAACCGTTTCTGAGTTTTCTGTAGGTCGATTGTCCTGTAATTCATGCGCTTGTAATGGCGGTACATCAATATGCAAATCAATCCGATCCAGCAACGGGCCTGAAATCCGGTTCTGATAGCGTTTAATACTTTCGGGTGAACATTGGCAGCGGATATCTTGATTGAATGCATACCCACATGGACATGGATTCATGGCAGCCACCAACTGGAAATTAGCCGGAAAGGTAATTTGGCGTGATGCCCGGGAAATGACGATTTCCTTGGCTTCCAAAGGCTGCCGTAAGACTTCCAAAACTTTACGGTCAAATTCTGGTAGCTCGTCCAGAAATAAAACCCCTAAATGTGCCAGGGTAATTTCTCCTGGTTTGGGGTGTGAGCCGCCACCGACCAATGCTACTGCAGAAGCAGTATGGTGCGGTGCTCGAAAAGGCCGTTGCCCAAAAGGGTGATTGGCATTCGCCACCGAATAAATACTGGCCACTTCCAGATTTTCCTGCGTCTTTAAGGGCGGTAAAATACTGGCCAATCGAGAAGCTAGCAAGGTCTTGCCTGTTCCAGGGGGGCCTCGGAACAGCAGGGAATGACCACCTGCCGCGGCAATTTCTAAAGCACGCCGTGGTCGTAATTGTCCTTTTACATCCGCAAGATCAAACTTATAAAAATGGTCTGTAGCGAGTGGGCCGGCTTCTATTTGCGGCAAGCGCTGCGCTTGGGAAAGATGTTCACACACTTCTTTTAAATGATTGGCTGCAAAGACTTTAAAGTCTGGGAGCTGACAGGCTTCCTGTGCATTTGGGCCAGGTAAAATCAGTTGATGCTGGTCGCTTTGACAGGCAATGGCAATACTCAAGGTACCGCTGACAGGACGTAATTGACCATCAAGGGCCAACTCGCCAATAAATTCAAGATGCTCGGTGCAATCTTCTGGAAGCTGACCTGAAGCCACTAAAATGCCTAAAGCAATCGGTAAATCCAGACGTGATCCATCTTTTGGTAAATCTGCAGGGGCCAGATTAATGGTCAGACGTTTGGTCGGAAATTGAAAGCCGCTATTCAAAATGGCAGAGCGTACCCGGTCTTTACTTTCACGTACCGCCGCTTCGGGAAGCCCCACTATAGTGAGTGAAGGCATACCCGAACTGACATGAACTTCGACTTCAATTAAAGGCGCATGCAGGCCCAGCAAGCCTCGCGTATAAATTTTAGCAAAAGACATTATTATTGTTCCAATATGGTGCGTTATTTTTATCGTTCTGGTGTCTTTTGTGCACTGTAGTTGTGCTTACTTTTTGTTCGAAATTTTCTCTTCTAATGCTTCCACCTGTTTCAGTAAATCATTCAGGCGATGATTGGCATTATTTAGGGCAGTACGCTGACGTTCTATTTCTTCTTTAGACACCAAATCCATTTTAGATACAGCTTCATTTAATAGGGCACGGATATTATGTTCTAAATCTTTCTTAGGTTGTTCGACTTGCTGCAAAATTGCTTGTAATAAAGTTTCAATCATTGTCTGATCCATCGCCGTAGAAAGGAGCGCACAGTTTAGCATTGCTAAAATGCAGACTATAGTATTTCAGACAAAATATAGACTTATTCGATTAAAGATATTGTAAAAATCCACATAAAAAATGTCTATTTTTTGAAGATTCAAAGCCTTTATCCGTATAAAATAAGGTATAAATAAACCACATGCCAGGCTTTCTAATTTCCCCCGACCTTAGGAATCTTGGCATGAAATTTGAACGTAAAACCTTACTGGTGAAATAAGCCGAAGGAAAACAAACATGAAGCTCGTAACTGCAATTGTAAAACCTTTTAAATTAGACGATGTTCGCGAAGCATTGTCTGAAATTGGTGTTCAAGGCATCACTGTAACTGAAGTGAAAGGCTTTGGTCGTCAAAAAGGCCACACTGAACTCTATCGTGGTGCTGAATACGTTGTAGATTTCTTGCCGAAAGTCAAAATTGAAATCGCGATTAGCGATGAAATGGTAGACGCGGTGATTGAATCTATTACTCGTGTGGCGAGCACTGGAAAAATCGGTGACGGAAAAATTTTCGTGACTAACTTAGAACAAGTCATCCGTATTCGTACAGGTGAAACAGGTGCAGACGCTGTCTAACTTGGCACGAAGTTTGCTGAGTACCTAATAACTCACAAAAACTTGGTTGGGGGATACGAATGAAAAAAATGCTACTCGCGTTCGGCATGGCCGGCGCTCTTTTTGGTGGTTCTGTTGCATGGGCTGAAGAAGCTGCAACAGCAACAACACCGACAGAAGAAATTGTGCTTGTTGAAGAAGCAGGCGATACAACAAATACAACAACAGACACTACAGCAGCAATTGCTGAAGCAGCGCTAGTTGAAGCTGCAGCGCCTGCAGAAGAAGAACCAACTCTAGATACCGGCGATACCGCCTGGGTTTTAACCTCTACCGCTCTAGTTTTACTCATGACCATTCCTGGCTTGGCGCTATTTTATGGCGGTATGGTCCGCAAGAAAAACGTTCTGGCGACGATGGCACATAGCTTTATTGCTGCGGCGGTGGTCAGTATTGCCTGGGTGATTATTGGTTATACCCTAGCTTTCGGTGAAGGCAATGCCTTTATAGGTGGCCTGGATAAATTCATGCTGGCCGGTATTACCACAGAGGCGCTTTCAGGCACGATTCCTGAAATCCTGTTTGTGATTTTCCAAATGACTTTTGCCATCATTACGGTTGCCATCATCAGCGGTTCGATTGCAGAGCGTATGAAATTTGGTGCTTTCGTTGCTTTTATCGCACTTTGGGTGGTGATCGTCTATGCACCAATTACCCACTGGGTATGGGGTGGTGGCTGGTTAGGTAACGACGGCGCGCTTGATTTTGCCGGTGGTACGGTTGTACATATCAACTCGGGTGTTGCCGGTCTGGTAGCAGCGTATATGTTAGGCAAACGTATGGGCTTGGGTCGTGAATCTATGGCACCGCATAACCTAACGCTTACTGTGGTCGGTGCATCTTTGCTTTGGGTAGGCTGGTTCGGTTTCAACGGTGGTTCTGCATTAGGTGCCAACGGTTCTGCAGGCTATGCTTTGATCGTGACTCAAGTCGCAGCAGCGGCCGCAGCCATCTCTTGGTTAATCACTGAAAAACTGGCACGTGGTAAAGCTTCTGTATTAGGCGGTGTATCGGGTGCAGTTGCTGGTCTGGTGGTCATTACTCCAGCTGCAGGTTTTGTGACTGTAGGCGGTGCATTGGCGATGGGTCTGATCGGTGGTGTGGTATGTTTCTGGGGGATTACTGCACTGAAACGCGCATTGAAAGCCGATGATTCTTTAGATGCTTTTGGTTTGCATGGTGTAGGTGGTATTGTCGGCGCGATTTTAACCGCGTTCTTTGCTAGCGAATTCATCATGGGTGACAATGCCCCTGCCAATGTCATGCATCAGCTTTGGGTGCAAGTGGAAGGTGTACTGGCAACCATTGCTTACTCTGCGATCATGACCTTCATTATCCTGAAAGTCATTGACTTGATCATTGGAATCCGTGTGGCATCTGATGATGAGCGTATGGGTCTGGATTTAAGCCAACATGGCGAACGTGTCGAATAATAATAAATACACCATAATCAATATATAGTGTAAAACAGCCCGAATGGGCTGTTTTTTTTCTATATGTTGCGTAAAACTCTACAAAGTTTGTAATTTTTGCTACACTCGGAATCCATCTGGATTTGTTCAATTAAACCGCTATGCATTGCCCATTTTGCAATACTGCAGACAGTAAAGTGATTGATTCACGCCTGGCAGCTGAAGGCTGTCAGATTCGTCGTCGCCGTGAATGTGTCAGTTGTAATGAACGCTTCACTACCTTTGAAAGCTATGAAGTGGTGATGCCGCGCGTCATCAAGTCGGATGGCAAAAATGAACCTTTCGATGAAGCCAAATTACGCCGTTCCCTGATGCATGCCTTGCAAAAACGCCCGGTGACCCAGGAGCAGATTGAAACAGTGCTGAGCGATATTCAGCTACAGATTCGCCGTCTGGGTGAGCGTGATGTGAAATCACGTACCATCGGTGAAATCGTGATGCAGTCTTTATTCGCACTTGATCATGTTGCTTATGTGCGTTTCGCTTCGGTCTATCAGGATTTTCAGGATGTCGAAGCTTTTCGTCATCAGATTGAACAGATGCAACAACGAGAATTACAAGAATAAGCATGGCTGAACTGAATCAAGATCAAATCTGGATGCGCCGGGCCATTGAATTGGCACGTCAGGGGCAATATTCCACCAAACCGAATCCGAATGTCGGCTGTGTCATTGTTAAAGATGGCATCGTCATTGGTGAGGGTTTTCATCCCCAGGCAGGACAGCCGCATGCCGAGGTGTTTGCGCTGCGTCAGGCGGGTGAGCAGGCACGTGGTGCAACCGCTTATGTGACTTTAGAACCTTGTGCGCATTATGGCCGGACGCCGCCTTGTGCCAAAGGCTTAGTCGAGGCAGACGTGGCTAAAGTTGTCGTGGCCTGTCCTGATCCCAATCCGCTGGTGGCCGGCAAGGGTGTACAGATCCTGAAAGATGCTGGCATTGAGGTAGACGTTGGCATCTGTGAAGATGAAGCGCATCAGCTGAATCAAGGCTTCCTGAAAGCCATGGCGACTGGTCAGCCGTATGTGCGTTTAAAAATTGCCTCAAGCCTGGATGGTCGTACTGCCATGGCATCGGGTGAATCGAAATGGATTACCGGTGTGGAAGCGCGTCAGGATGTGCAGCATTGGCGTGCAATTTCAGGCGCGGTGATCACCGGAATTGATACAGTTCTTGCGGATGACTGTCAGCTGAATGTGCGTCAATTGGATGGCGTTGAAGATATCAAGACAGTGGTGCAACCGAAACGGATTATTCTGGACCGTCAGGGGCGTTTACCACTCAACGCAAAAATTTTAGTGCAAGCCGACACCGTGATGGTGATGGGACCATTTCGTCAGGAGCTTGCAGATCTGGGTGTGCTACACTTGCCGGTACAGCCTTTAGCAGAATTATTAAAGCAACTGGTTCAACAGCATCAGATTTATGATGTCTTGGTGGAAGCAGGGGCGACCTTATCTACGGCATTTTTACAACAAAAATTGGTTGATGAACTGATCAGTTACGTTGCACCGACCCTATTGGGTCAGTCTGCGCGTACCATGTTTAATGCAGAATTTAGCCATATGGCCGAACAACTCCGATTTAAGCTGCGCGATGTAACTCGCTTGGGTGATGACGTGCGCTTTAGGCTAATTCCTTTTCAAGAGACATTATGAGTTCAGAGTCTACTGTTTATCATAAACGTCGCCATGCGGCACGTACCACCGATGAATATCTTTTCCATCAACTGGTTCCCTATCTGGGCAATAAGCGCCGTTTACTGCATTTAATTCTGGAAGCTCTGGAGAGTACGGGAACCCTGAAACGTAGCGATGGCCGTGCTCCAATCTTTGCTGACTTTTTTGCAGGTTCAGGCGTGGTCTCGCGTTTGGCCCGTCAGAATGGTTATCGCGTCATTGCCAATGACTGGGAACCGTATAGCCATGCGCTGAATCATGCGGTACTGGCCTGTACTGAAGCACCGGCATTTAAAGAACTCGGTGGCTATCAGAAAGCGATTGATTATCTGAACCGTCTGCCGGAAGTTAAAGGCTGGGTGACGCATAACCTGTGTCCGCGTAATGATGAAATTTATGATCCAGCCCGTGATCGTTTGTTCTTTAAACGTCGTAACGGCATGCGTATTGATGCCATCCGTCAGCAGATTGCAGCCTGGCAGGCACAAGGTGCAATTGATGATGTGGAAATGTCTGCCTTGCTGGCACCCTTGCTGTATTCCGCCAGTTTTGTCAGCAATACTTCTGGTGTTTTCAAAAGCTTTCACCATGGTTGGGGCGGGAAAACCCAAACTGCGCTGGAACGGATTGAATCTTTACTATGGTTAACGCCAAGTCGTTTTTGTGAATCGGATCAGAAAAAAGGAATGGCCGCAGAAATGTGGTGTGTCGATGCCCAGCATTTGGCCAACCAGATGAGTGGTTTTGAAGTAGATGTAGCTTATCTGGATCCACCGTATAATCAGCATGCCTATAGCAGTAATTATCATGTGCTGAATGCGCTGACCTTATGGGATCAGGCCGATTTGCCGACTCCAGATACCAAGGGCTTTAAGAGCGGGATTGACCGGGCATGGCGCAAAGAGCGTCCGAGCCAGTACAATTCCTCTAAATATGCCAAAGAAGCTTACGAGAGCCTGTTGGCCACCATCAATGCACGTTTCATTCTGACCAGTTATTCAACTGACGGTAATATCAGCGCTACCGATTTGTTACAGGCCAATCTGAAACGTGGCCGGGTGACCTTGCTAACCCAGGATGTGCCGCGTTATCGTGTTAGCAAACAGCGCCAGTCTGAACGTGCCCGCGTGCTGGAATTTATTGTGATTACCGATACCCACGCCAAGTCAGGTCCACCGATCCGTCAATTACTCAGCCAGCTGCATCATTATGCAGAATTGGGTGGTGTGGATACGACCGGCGTTAGTACCCAGTTGGCCCTCTGGTAAAAGAATTGAAAAGGAAATAAAAATGTTTACAGGTATTATCGAAAGCCTCGGCAAAGTCGAAAGTCTGCAAAGCGTTGGTGGTGATGTACGTTTACGCATCCAGACCGATCTGGACATGTCTGATGTACATCTGGGTGATTCTATCGCGACCAATGGTATCTGCCTGACCGTGATCGACTGGGGCGAGAACTGGTATGCGGCTGATGTTTCCCGTGAAAGTCTGAACCGGACCACGCTCGGCACCTGGAAAGCCGGTCAACCTGTCAATGTTGAAAAAGCCATGTTGCCGACTACGCGTTTTGGCGGTCATATTGTGTCAGGTCATGTCGATGCAGTCGGCGAGATCACCCTGGTACGTGAAGATGCACGTTCAATTTATTATGAAGTGACTGCACCTGCTGAAATTGCCAAATATCTCGCAGAAAAAGGCTCGGTCACAGTCGACGGCATCAGTCTAACGATTAATCATTTGCGTGGTAGCGTGATTAGTCTGAACCTGATTCCACATACTGCTGAACGGACCAATATCGGTACCTGGAAAGTCGGTAGCAAGGTCAATCTGGAAGTGGATGTATTGGCACGTTATATCGAGCGTTTATTGCTCGGCGATAAAGCCGCCGAAACCACTGAACAATCAAAAATCAGCATGGATTTCCTGGCTGAAAATGGTTTCTTAAAATAAAAGAAATGTTGATTTACTGAACAGTCTGATTGAAAAATTAGACTGTTTTTTTATTTTTCGGGATAATCAGCAGTTCAACTTGCAAATATTGCCTTGGTGGACGGGTCGAATGCTCGATTTTTTACTTAACTTGGAACAGTCATTGCCGCTATTGCTCGATCAATATGGGGTATGGATTTATGCAATCCTGTTTCTGGTGATTTTTGCAGAAACCGGTTCGGTGTTTTTCTTTTTCCTGCCCGGCGACAGTCTATTGCTGGCTGTGGGAGCTTTGTGCGCCAGCAGCGATCTGGTGACCCTGCATTCGATGGGGCTGTTGTTATTCACTGCCTCGGTGCTGGGCTATAGCGTGAATTATTACACCGGAAAAGTTCTCGGTTTAAAATATTTCAATCAACATTCACGTTATTTCAAGCCGGAATATATGGTGAAAACCAACCACTATTTTATGAAACATGGCGGTAAAACTATTTTAATCGCACGTTTTATTCCCTTTGTCCGCTCATTTGGCCCTTTTGCCGCCGGTTCAGCGCATATGAGCTTTGCCACATTCAGCTTTTACAATATTGCGGGTGGCATCCTCTGGATTGGCACTTTATTAAGCATTGGCTATCTGCTCGGAAATGCTGCCTTTATGCTGGCAGATTTTTTGTAAGATGCGACATAGAAGATAAAAAAGCCCGAATTTTCGGGCTTTTTTAATGTGAAAGGATCATTTAAATATTGTGAGGCTGATCAGAAAATTCAGAATTTTTCAGCATATACTCGATTTCTTCTTTGGCTGCCGCACGCATTTTTTCACGAAGTGCATTCACGGTCTGTTCAATCACGGTTTCTGCCTCAAGTTCCAGACGTAAACGCACACTTTCTAATTCGGATAAAATGGACTGGTCCTCAATCTGGATGCGACCTTTGGCAAAATCAAAAGTCGTCTCAGGATTTTTTGCATAACGTGCGACATAGTGCTGCACTTCAGCCTCTAGATGCGTATTTATTTCAGCGAGCGCCTGACTCTGTTCGCTAAATTTGCGCTGTTCCTCATGACGTAGCTGTTCTTGATAGACCTGTTCTTCGGCACGTTTCTCGGCCAAGGCCTTTTCAAGCGCAAGCTGTTTGCGAATACGGGCTTCTTCAATCAATTCGGCCTTGCGCTGCGCATACGCGGCTTCGATCTTGCGTTCAGATTCCTGTTGCAAGCGCTGGTCGCGACTCTGCCATTCTTCCAAAGACGTTTCTGGCTTTAAAATATCGCAGATCCGAGAGAGGTCATCGATAAAGGTCTGACGTACAGCTTCCGGCACATTTAACCAGCGCTGTTTAAAATCGGGACCTACATTTAATGCCACGTGCCTCTCCTTGTGGATGATATCGGTTAAAGCTTATGGGTGTCCGGTTCAATACCTAAACGACGATATTGCTTGAATTTTTCACGACCCAGCTGTTTAGCCGTTTCATGGTTTTCAATGATCTCAATAATGTGACTAAATTTTGCGTAAGGTTCAAGTGCTTCCGGATTAAAATTGAAAATAATCCAGTCGGACTGTTCCGGTAGTGTCGCCGAAATACAGACCGTGGCCTGAGGCTGGTCAATACCATGTGGAATAAAACTGACTGGATCAAAACTCCACAAACATTCATCTAGCTGCTGTTGCAAATCTGTATCGGCACACAGTAACCAGATCCGCGCCGGCTGACGCAGAATCTTACGACATAAACGACAAGTGCTGTCCACTTGTCGTTCAGGGCTTTTTTCAAATAAATAAAAGCTGACTTTAGCCATTGCTTTGAACGCGATTCGCCAGGAATTGCATTAATAATGGGACTGGACGGCCCGTTGCGCCTTTATTGGTACCTGAGTTCCACGCTGTGCCTGCAACATCGAGATGTGCCCAGCGATATTCACGGGTAAAACGTTGCAGGAAGCAGGCTGCAGTCACAGAACCGGCTTTTGGACCACCGATATTGCCAATGTCGGCAAATGGTGAATCCAGTTGTTCCTGATAGTCTTCCAGTACCGGCATACGCCATACCCGGTCAAAGGAATGCTGGCCGGCAGCTTCTAGTTCTGCTGCCAGTTTATCATCTGGCGTGAACAGACCCGTTAGTACTGAACCCAAAGCGACCACACAGGCACCGGTTAAGGTCGCAATATCAATCACCAAAGCAGGATTAAAACGTTTTACATAGGTCAAGGTATCACATAGGACCAAACGACCTTCGGCATCGGTATTCAGGATTTCAACCGTCTGACCGCTCATGGTCGTTACGATATCACCAGGACGGGTGGCTTTACCTGAAGGCATGTTTTCTGCTGCAGCGATGGTTCCCACCACATGTAGAGGTAAGCGGGCTTCGCACAATGCACGCATTGTACCGAGTACAGAAGCTGCACCGCACATGTCGTATTTCATCTCGTCCATGCCTGCGCCTGGTTTAAGGGAAATACCGCCGGTATCAAACGTAATGCCTTTACCCACCAAGACTACCGGTGCTTCGCTACGCTCTGACTGATATTCCATGCTGATAATCCGACCAGGACGCTCTGAACCTTTACTTACCGCAAGGAAGGCGCCCATGCCTAAATCTGCCATTTGCTGTTCATCCAGCACTGTGACTTTAAGTAGGTCTGGATATTCAGCCGCCAAAGCCACCGCCTGTTCTGCAAGATATTCAGGGAAACAGATATTGCCCGGACGGTTGCCCAGGTCACGTGCCAGATTTTGTCCGCTTTGCACTGCTTGTACCTGTTGCAACTGTTCGGTAGTTAAGACGCTATGAGTGGCAATCAGGTCGATCTGCTCGAGCACAAATTCATTCTTCTTGGATTTATATTCATCATAACCATAGCTGGCCTGAGTCAGGAAGAGCGCAAACAGATAATGGAATTCTTGTGGAAGTTGTGTCAGATCTACAGAAATCTGTTTGAATTTTTTTTGAGTGACTTGAATAATAGTTTGCGCGATTTTTGCAAGTTTTGCCGGTTGCAGTTCAGCGACCTTGCCTAAACCAATTAGTGCTGCATGGCTGGACTGGCTCACCTGACCAATCAGGCTCAGGCTTTCCGCCAACGCTGCCTTGAATTGAGAGGCTTCAATTAATGTGTCTAAATTATTGATTTGATAGGTTGCGGTTGTATTCTGAAGTTGTTCTGAGTCAACTAAAATCAACAAAGATTGACTTGATCCATTCTCTGGGAATGACGTATTAATTGTAAGTTTCATATTCTGTTTTCACGCCTGTCTAGATGGGTAAATCATTCAGTCATTGAAACATTTATCCGAATAGATTTTCAATGGGCAGGGCGGCCTAGGTTTTATATTTTTGCTATTCGGGTAAACTAGCACTCGTTTTATGGACCTTATTTTGGAAGAATTAATTTGATTATTCGGCGTTATCTGGTCAAGCAAGTTGTCTCGACATCCTTGGTGGTGATTGCCTTATTGACCTTGATCATGATGGGCGGTCGACTGATCAAGTATTTTGGTGTCGCGGCGCAAGGCCGTCTGGATGCAGGCATTTTATTTAGCATTATTGGCTACCGTTTGCCTGAATTCTTGACCCTGATTCTTCCGCTCGGTTTCTTTATTGGACTGATGCTGGTGTTTGGCCGTTTATATGTCGACCATGAAATGGCCGTGATGAATGGCAGTGGCGTCAGTCGGCATCAATTGGCGCGTCTACTGGTGCCGATGACCCTGGTGTTTTTGATTGCTCAGGCCGGATTGATGCTGTGGGCTGCGCCGTGGGGCATTCGCCAGTTTGAAGCCCTGACCACCAGTCAGGCGGTACGTACCGGCTTTGACCTGGTGCGACCGAAAGAATTTATCTCCTCTGGGCCCTATACCATTTATGCCGGTGACCTGTCAGAAGACCGTAAAAATTTAAAAGATATTTTCTTTTATCAGCGTGCGGAAAAAGAAGGCAAACCGGATGTGATGATTCTGGCGCAGGAAGCCACCCGAATTGAAGTACCGAATGATGCTGCCAATGTGGTGGATTTGGTCAATGGACGCCGTTATGAGATCTATCCGGGTACACCGCAATATACTCAAGCTGAATTTGAAAGCTATCGTCTGCGCTTAGAAAGCGATGAAGAAGCGCAATTTGCCAGTACTGAAGTTGAGGCCTTACCGACCTCGCAATTGTGGCAGAACCGTCAGGATCCTGTGGTGGCCAGTGAGTTGGGCTGGCGGGTGTTTGTTCCTTTTGCGATTCTGATTGCCCTGATTCTGGCTGTGGCCTTGTCTGAAGTGAGTCCACGACAGGGTCGATATCTCAAGTTATTTCCTGCCCTCATGATTTTTGCCAGTCTGATTGTGGCCCTGATGGCAGTGAAGACGCGGATCAGTAAAGAAGAAATGGGCATTTGGGCCTATCCATTGATTCTGATTGCCTATGCAATTGCGGGTGCCTTGTTCTCGCGTAAACAGAAATTAGGCCCGAAAATCAAGAAACAGATTCAGCGAGTGAGGTCTTAACAATGTTGGCACGTCGTATAGTTGCAAAACATGTGACCCAAACCACTGCGCTGGCGATGCTGGGTGCAACCGGGGTATTGGCGGGTTTACAGGTATTATTTACTTATCTGGGTGAGCTTGGTTCGCTCAAAGATGGTTATGGTGCCTGGGATGCCTTGAAATATGTGCTTTGGGGCGCACCAAATTATTTATATGAAATCCTGCCGATTTCTGCACTGATTGGTGCAGTTTTAGGTCTTGGTACATTAGCCTCGAATAGTGAGCTGATTGTGATGCGTTCGGTCGGCGTGAGCTTATGGCGTATTGTCGGGTGGGTGATCCGTTCAGCACTGTTGTTGGTGGTGTTGTCATTTGCCCTGAGCGAGTGGGTCATTCCTTATACCAATGAACAGGCCAAAAGCGTAAAAAGTGCCAGTAAAGCCGCTCAGCTCGGTGAAGTTCGTGGTTACTGGACTCGGGAAGGGCAGCGCTTTATTTATATCGATTATGCTAACTCGCAAGGTCAGTTGAAAAATGTGCAGATGCTGGACTTTGACCAGAACTATCGTTTGCGCGGTACCTTGCAGGCAGATCAGGGCCAATTTGTTAAAGATGGTTCCTGGACGCTGGACAACACAGAGCAGTTCGATATTCTCCAAAATGGTAATGCCACACTGGTTAAGCAGCAACAGCAACCTTTAGCGCTAGCATTACAGCCTAAATATGTGCATATGGTGACGATTGATCCTGAAGATTTATCGCCGAGTCAACTGGTCAGTTTCATGAGCTATATGCATGAATACAGCCAGGTGCCTAAAACCTATCAGCTGGCCTTCTGGCAAAAACTCGGCTCGCCTTTTGCCCTGATTGCACTAGTAGTGATCGCCTGTTCATTTATCTTCGGGCCATTACGTCAGCAATCCATGGGTTTTCGTCTGGTGATAGCTTTATTTGCCGGACTGGGTTTCTTCTATCTGCAGGATTTCCTCGGCTATGCCAGCTTGATCTATGCACCGTCTCCGGCCTGGTTCGTGTTTATTCCGATTCTGATCATGTTCGGCATTGGCGGATACTTGCTGCATCGGGCACGCTAAGGTACAGGAAAATAGAACAAATCAATCATCATGAGAGGCTTAAACCATATAGGGGTCATGGCCTCTTTTTATAAACTTCGCTAAAATAGAGCGATTAATTCGTAGACGAACAGAGTATTTCATTATGACGGATGCAACTGCTGGCAAAATCCCTCACATTTTGGTGATTATGGATGGTGTGGGTCATCGCGAAGCGGTCGAAGACAATGCGTTTTTAGCAGCTAAACGACCAAATTTAACTGCGATACAGGACAAGCATCCGCATGGTTTGATCTCGGGTTCAGGTGAAGATGTCGGCCTGCCAGATGGCCAGATGGGTAACTCGGAAGTCGGACATATGAACCTCGGCGCAGGTCGTGTGCTGTATCAGGACTTTACCCGGATTACCAAAGACATTCGTACGGGCGACTTCTTTGAACATGAAGTTCTGGTCGATGCAGTTGAGAAAGCCAAAGCTGCAGGTGGGGCAGTACATTTGCTTGGCCTTTTGTCTGAAGGTGGTGTGCACTCCCATGAAGATCATATTGTGGCGATGGCAGAGCTAGCGCTAAAACGCGGTGCGCAAGTCTATTTACATGCATTCTTAGATGGTCGTGATACGCCGCCTAAAAGCGCACAACCTTCTTTAGAAAAACTCGATGCCTTATTCGCTCAATATCCAGGTCAAGGTCGTATTGCCACCATGATCGGCCGTTATTTTGCCATGGATCGTGACAACCGTTGGGATCGTGTTGAACAGGCCTATCGGTTGTTGACTGAAGGTGAAGCGGTTCGTACAGCTGCCAGCGCAGTTGAAGGTTTGGAACAGGCTTACGCAGCCGATGAGTCGGATGAGTTTGTTAAAGCGACCCGTATTGGCGATCTGGCGAAAATTCAGGATGGCGACAGCGTCGTATTTATGAACTTCCGTGCCGATCGTGCCCGTGAATTGACTCGCGCATTTGTAGAAAAAGACTTTGCAGGTTTTGAACGTAAAGTGGTGCCAAATCTGGCGAAGTTTGTCATGCTGACGCGTTATCAAGCCACGATTGATGCACCTGTAGCGTATATGCCTGAAGCGTTGAAAAACTCGATTGGTGAATACTTATCTGATTTGGGTAAAACACAGCTGCGCATTGCGGAAACAGAAAAGTATGCGCATGTGACTTTCTTCTTCAGCGGCGGCCGTGAAGATGAATACCCAGGTGAAAAACGTATCCTGATTCCATCGCCAAGCGTAGCCACTTATGACCTTAAACCGGAAATGAGTGCTTATGAAGTGACTGATGAGCTGGTGGCTGCGATCAATTCAGGTGAATTTGACCTGCTGGTGGTGAACTTTGCCAATGGTGATATGGTCGGTCATACGGGTGTATTCGATGCTGCGGTGAAAGCTGTTGAAGCGGTTGATACCTGTTTGGGCCGGGTTTATGAAGCGGTAATGGCGCAAAAAGGTCATATGATTGTGACTGCCGATCATGGTAACGTAGAGCAGATGCAGGACTATCACAGTGGTCAGGTACATACTCAGCATACCACTGAATTGGTTCCGTTTATTTATGTCGGCCCAACTCAGGCCACGATTGCAGAAGGCGGTGTATTGGCAGATGTAGCGCCGACTTTATTAAGTCTGATGCAAGTTCCGGTACCTGCTGAAATGCAAGGTCGTAACCTGATTCAGCTTGATGCATAATTTTCGATAAAATTCTAAAAAGGTCAAAGAATGGCAAGAACACGCTGGAAGTCTGTTGTAATACCATGCTTAGTGATGTGTTTGAGTCATTCAGCTTGGGGTGCGGGTTCAAATGAGCCGGCATTCGATGATATGGAAATGGATGGGCAGGTCTATTCCGAAATTCCTGTGGCATCCATTCAAGAATTCGTACAAATTTATGGCATCGTAAAAGATAATTATATCCAAGATAAAAATGACGATGCCTTGTTTCAACAGGCCATTCAGGGTCTGGTCAGTGGCTTAGATCGCTATTCCCGTTATTTGTCGCCTGAAGATTATAAGCAACTGCGTGAATATACCGAAGGTGATCTGGCCAGCATTGATTTTGATCTGCAATTTGACCCGCGGTTGAAGCAATGGGTAGTTCAGGGACTGAGTTCCGATGCTGATTCAGCCAAGCAGGGACTTCGAAATGGCGTCACGGTTTATAAAATTGACGATCAGGTATTAAATAGCCTGAATCAGGAGCAAGTCCGGCAGTTATTGAGCGGAGCCGTTGGCTCTACGCTCATGATCCAGCTTTCCCCGCAAAGTCCGGCCGTTCGTCTGGTCCGCAATACCAAGCTGGATACCGAAATTAAATCGAGCTTGCACAATAACCAGGTGCTGGTTTTACAGGTCAAGGTTTTTCAGCAAGATACTGCCAATGAAATCAAACGTCTGATTGAAAGTTATTCGGATAAACGCTTAAAAGCCGTATTATTTGATCTGCGCAATAATCCCGGTGGCTTACTCTCGGCTGCAGTTGAATCTGCCGATTTATTTTTGAATCAGGGCGTGATTGTCTCGACCAAAAGCCGTGCTGAAGGCAATCAGCAATTTCAGGCCTTGCCGAGTTTTGAGTTCCAGAATCTGAAAGTTGGGGTGCTGATTAATAACCGTTCGGCTTCTGCAGCAGAAGTGTTTACTGCAGCCTTGAAAGAACATAATCGTGCCTGGGTAGTCGGAGAAAAGAGCTATGGCAAAGGCGTAGTACAGAAACTCTTTCCTTTAAGCAATGGTTCAGCCTTACAGATGACCGTATCGCAATACTTTAGCCCGAGTGGCCAGATGATTGAAGGGCGGGGCGTGCAGCCGCATTTCAACTATCCCTTTAAGCAGGAAATGCGTGAGGAGAGCTATTTGGAACATGTCACAGACTTGCTGCTCCTGCAAAAATAATTATTCGTCTTCTTCGGTATCCAGTCCGAACTTTTTCAAACGATAGCGCAGGGAACGGAACGACATGCCGAGTTTTTTTGCGGCCAGTGTTCGGTTCCAGTGAGTCAGATTCAGCGCATTGAGTAAAATTTCTTTCTCGACCTTTTCCAAATATAGCTCTAGACCCTCTTCAGGCAGCTTTTTAGGTGCAATCAGGGTTTCGGTCGCAATGATCTCGCTCGTGAGCGTATTCATCTCCTGAGAGCTGTTTAGCGCCTGACGTAGCGGTGCACTCTGCAAATGCTGAAGATCAATCCGCTCTTCATCACTTAAAGTAATCGCGCGTTCCATAATATTACGCAATTCACGTACATTACCTGGATAATATTGTCCCAATAAGAACTCTTTACTGCGTTCGGTCAGTTTTTTATTGGGAATGCCCCATTCCTGGCAAATCTTCTGAATAAAGTGTTCGGCCAATAACGGAATATCCTGGCCGCGTTCACGCAATGGCGGTAAAGTCAGATCCATTACATGAATACGGAAATATAAATCCTGACGGAATTTGCCTTGTTGCACCAAGGCTTCCAGATCCTGATGGGTGGCACTGATCACGCGGAAATCCACATCAATTTCGGTATCTGAACCGAGTGGACGAATACGTTTTTCCTGTACGGCACGTAACAGTTTGACCTGCATGGAAAGCGGTAATTCTGCAATTTCATCCAGAAACAGGCTGCCCCCATGTGCAGATTGAATCAGTCCCTGTTTGTCCTGAGCAGCGCCGGTAAAGCTGCCTTTTTTATGTCCAAACAGTTCACTTTCCATCAACTCAGTCGGAATGGCGCCACAGTTAATCGCAATAAAAGGACCTTCATTGCGGTTACTCAGGCGATGGACCAGATTGGCCACGACTTCTTTACCTGTTCCCGATTCACCCGTGATAAAAACCGGTGCCTGGGATCGGGCAATTTTTTGTAAGGTAATGCGCAATTGCTGAATCGGCAGGGATTGTCCAATCAGCATTTTATGTTCGAGCGCATCGTTCGGATTATTATGCGAATAATCCACCGGTTTATTCAGCGCTTTTTGTAAGAGTTGCTCTAGGTGTTTTTGATTAATCGGTTTACTGACAAAATCAAAAGCCCCTGCTTTAAGCGCGGCAATGGCGATTTCCATGTTGCCATAGGCGGTCAGAACCGCGACCGGAAGTGCCGGATAGAGGTTGCCTATCCAGTCCAGAAGCTCCAAACCATTGCCATCGGGAAGGTTTAAGTCGGTCAGACAGGCATCATATTGATGATTGGCAAGGCATTTTTTAGCGTCTTCCAAACGATGGGCAATGTGCGTGCGAATTCCCATGCGCAGCAATGACATTTGCATGAGGGTACATAAATCTTCCTCATCATCCACCAAGAGCACCAGTGGTTGTTGTTCCCCATTCATCTTCCTTGACCCCTTTAAAGCGTAATACGTTGACAGCTGATGCGAAAGCATGCGCCCTGTTCTTGTTGTATATAGTTTAATTGTGCCTGATTTGCTTCGCAAAAACTATGTGATAAATACAATCCTAATCCGGTACCACTAATCGATGTGCTAAAAAAGGGTTTAAACAATAGAGCTTGGTCATGTACGGCTACGCCAGAGCCAAAATCCCGTACGTCAATCCAGACCCGATGTTCATAGGGATGCACATTCAGCTGAATATAAGCAGCATCGGCTGAATTGTGACGAATCGCATTACGAATCAGATTAATCAGGATTTGCCGGAACTGTGCTTCATCAAACTGAATCACCAAAGGGATATCAATATTAAATTGAATCTGATCGCGAATATCGGCCAAATCTTCCTGGATAAATAACGGGATAAATTCATTGAGATGAATCGGCACCGGATGGGTTTCTTTATTTTTGACCATATTTAGCGTGTCCTGAATAATTCGGTCAATCCGGGTCGCCTGTCGACCAATCATCTGCTGGAGTAGCTGTTGCTGTTCAGTTTCCGAGTCCAGATATAAATCATTGGCCTGTACAATGGCCGCCAATGGATTACGAATTTCATGAGCAATACTGGCTGATAGCTGACCCAGAGCAGCAAGTTTGAGTTGCTGCACCTGCTGATTTAATTTTTTGGCATCCTGTAACACCAGTAGCATTAGAGTCTGATGCGGCACAATCAGCTTTTGTACCTGCACATGAATATTATAGCGACTTTGCTGGGATTCAAACTGAAAGCGCTCACCATTTTCCAGGGTTTCAAAATGGATCAGTTCAAATAAATCTGGCTGTGACTGAGATAAGGTGAATTTCTCATGACCGTATTTGGACTCAATTCCCAAAAGATTACAGGCAGCGGGATTACTGAGTACCACATGGTAGTTTTCATCCAGTACCAGATAACCGGTTTCAATCTGTTCCAGAATATAGCGGTTAATATTCTGTAAGCGATGCAGTTCCAGTGATTGAGAGAAGTTCAAATTTTCTAGAATCTGAAAACGCCGCACGGCGATCTGCCCAGTGCCATAAACCACAAAAAACAAAAAGGCCAGCAGGGCGCTATTACTGATATTACTGAGTGATGAAAATGCAAAAATACTGCCGATAAAATGCTGATAAATAACGCTGATGACCGCAATAAGGGTGACAACTAAGGCCTTTTTTGCATCTAATAATAAAGATGCAGAAAAGATGGTAATCACAAACAGCAGCCCAATTTGCAGATTAGGACCGTCGCTCGCCAAAGTCAGCAAACTTAAAACGCAGACATCGCTAAAGAAAATCATAATCAGCTGCGGCTGGATCAGGCGTCTGATCCATTTCAGCACAAACAGCTGTACGGTATTGATCGCAACCCCGATTCCCAGTGCATAATAATACAGCTGCGGGTATTGATAATCGGTGGTGAGTTCGGGGTAGGTCAGCAGAAAAATCAGCAACAAACCGGTGCTGATCAGCAGACGATAAGCGCTGTACCAGATACCGAGATGGTATTGATTCAGTTCAGCATAGTTTTTTTGTTGTGCCATATGCACCGGAACTCGTTAAAAGCTAAGGTTTAATGAGTCCATAGCGCATGGCCAGATGAGTCAGTTTAACATCGCTATCGATATTCAGTTTTTCAAAAATACGGTAACGATAAGTATTCACGGTTTTAACACTCACAAAGAGCTTGTCGGCAATTTCCTGGGCGCTGATACAATTCACGACCATCATCGCGACTTGCATTTCACGTTCTGACAATGCATCAAAAGGCGATTGTTGTGTATCAGAAAGGTAAGAGCTTGCTAACTGTTCCGCAATGTCTGCACTGAAATATTTGCCGCCTTGCATGACTTTGTTAATCGCACGGACCATTTCCGAAATCGGGGCCCCTTTGGTGATATAACCTTTGGCACCGGCTTTCAATAACAGGGACGGATAAGGCTCTTCTGCTAAACCGCTAACCGCCAAAACTTTGGTTTCCGGCGCACTCTGAAGTAGACGGCGCGTGGTTTCTACGCCACCAATGCCCGGCATATTCACATCTAACAAAACTACATCAGGATGATGTTGACGAACTAGAGAGATCGCTTCTTCACCAGATTCAGCTTGTCCAATTACCTGAACCTCCGCATGGTCTTCTAGCATTCTGCAAATTCCAGTACGAACTAATTCATGGTCGTCCACAACTAAAACTGTGATCACCTACGCTCTCCCTCTGTTAAAAAAATCATTTTTTTGTTACATAAAGCAAAATAAGCTTGCAATGAAAGTACAAAATTAGCAATCCTATTCGCAAGATTAAATCTGAAACTTATCACACAGTGTCAAGAACAAAAAATGTTCGGCATTGTGTTTAAATGTAAGGCATATTAGAGGTAATACGCAAATCAATCTTACCTCTGTTAGTTGAGTGAAGGAATAGTGAAGAAAATAAACAAGTCTTTAAGGCATCTACTCGGCCTGTCCGTGTTAATCAGCATGAGCACGACAAGTTTTGCTGAAATCATTATGAATTCTGGCACGGCAGAGGGCGGTTCCAGCATTAGTTGGTCTTCTGAAGAAGTTAACCAGTTAATGAGCGATGATTTTAATGCCTCTGCCAATGAGCCTTCGCCACCCGGTTCAGCCACAGTGACTACCACTTTGCGTCAGGCCGGCACAGCAGCGCCAACAGCAGCCAAACCTGCTTATACTGCGCCACAGATTATTGATACGAATCATTTTAGTAATCAACCTTCTGTCAATGCACGGGCTGCACTGGTCATGGATGCACAAACCGGTGAAGTGCTGTTTAGCAAAAATACCAATACTGCCTATCCGATTGCATCGATTACTAAGCTGATGACAGCGGTGGTGATTTCTGATGCACGTCTGAATATGTCGGAAAAAATCACCCTGCAACAGGCTGATTTTTCCTGTTCAGGTTGTAAAAGCTCAAGCTCGACGCTAAGAGCAGGAGACAGCATGAACCGTGCTGAAGCTTTATTATTTGCTCTGATGAAGTCCGAGAACCCGGCTGCTGCCGCTTTGGCACGAACCTATCCGGGTGGTCGATCAGCATTTATTGCCAAAATGAATGCCAAAGCCAAAGAGCTGGGTATGAATTCTACCCACTTCATGGAGTCGACAGGTTTGCATCCGGGCAACGTGGCATCAGCTCGTGACTTGGGAATCTTGGTAAATACGGCCTCTCAATACGGCCTGATTCGTCAGTTCTCGACCACGCCAAGCTATGACTTTAACTTGGGTTATCGTGTATTGAAATCGAATAATACCAATGCCTTGGTACGTAATGGCGGATGGAATATCAATATTTCTAAAACCGGTTTTATTAATGAAGCAGGGCGCTGTGTGGTGATGCACACCACTCTGAATAACCGTCCTGTGGCAGTGGTACTTTTAGGTGCAAACAGCTCACAGGCGCGTACCAATGATGCGACCCGTTTAATGAGTTGGGTTAGCCAGCAACCTAAACGAATCTAATTGATTGGTTCATAAAAAAAACCCTGCACTTGCAGGGTTTTTTTAATTCTGGCCGAAATTACATATTCGACAGAATAGAGTCTTTAACTTGAGTCATGGTCGCATCAATCGACAGCATCACAGCATCAGCACATTGCTTGATAGCAGTGTCTGGATCTTTCAGACCGTTACCCGTTACGGTACATACGATCACTGAACCTTCAGCAATTTTACCCGCTTTAATGTCACGGATCGCGCCGCCGACAGACGCAGCAGACGCAGGCTCTACGAATACACCTTCATACATAGAAAGCAGACGTTGAGCTTCAAGAATCTCCGCATCAGTCAGTTCATCAAACCAGCCGTTTGAATCACGAACAACCGCTTTAGCATGATTGAAGCTTTGCGGATTGCCGATACGAATCGCAGTTGCAATAGTTTCCGGATTTTCTACTGGACCGCCACGAAGGAACGGTGCAGCACCAGAGGCTTGGTAACCTGCCATGATTGGCAAGCCAGCCGGTTTAGGACCAGTGAAAGCATCAGTTTCAGCATCGTAAACGACTTGCTCAAATTCTTCTTTCGACTGGTTAGCCACCGCTTCGGTATAACCCATCCAGTGTGCAGTGATGTTACCCGCGTTACCTACAGGCAGGCAGTGATAATCCGGTGCACGACCTAAAGCTTCAACAATTTCATAAGCAATGGTTTTTTGACCTTGCAGGCGGTACGGGTTGATTGAATTTACAATCGTCACCGGAGCCTGATCGGCAACTTCCTTAACTAGACGCATACCGTCATCGAAGTTACCGCGAATTTGCATGGTGATCGCACCATACATCATCGCTTGTGCCATTTTACCCATGGCAATTTTGCCTTCAGGGATGAGCACGAATGCTTTAATGCCGGCACGCGCAGCGTATGCAGCCGCTGCTGCAGAGGTGTTACCAGTAGATGCGCAGATGATGGCTTTAGAGCCTTCTTCAACGGCTTTGGTCACCGCCATAGTCATACCGCGGTCTTTAAATGAACCAGTCGGGTTTAAGCCCTCGTACTTCACATAAATTTCAACATCTTTACCAATAATGCGTGGAATATTCTCAAGCTTGATCAGTGGAGTATTACCTTCACCCAAAGAGATCGCACGAGTAGTTGCAGACACTGGTAAACGGTCGCGATAGCGGTCAACTAAACCAGTATAACGATTGGCATTCGACATGATGATGTTCCAATTGTGTGTAGAGCTTGGCAAGGGGAAGCCTCCCCTCAACCCGATTAATTATCAAGCGATTCTAAACGAATTCGTACAATTTCGCCATGAATGACGGGTAATGCTTGAATTTGTGAAAGCGCTGCATCCATTTTTGATTCCTTGACTGGATCAGTCAGAATCACGATAGGAATAAGGTCTTTGGATAAACGCGGTTGCTGCATGATCGCATCAATACTGATGCCGGCACGACTGAGAATCGTGGTCACATCGGCAAGCACGCCCATCTGATCTTCGGCATTAATACGGATGTAATAGCCGGTGGTCATTTGTTCGCGACTCAAGATCGGTAAATCACTGAGCGCTTCAAAAGCCAGTTGTGGAATGGTGCCTGCGCCGTCTTCTGTGTAAATGATGTCACGGACAATATCAACCACATCGGCAACAACCGCAGAAGCCGTTGGTCCCGCACCCGCACCCGCACCATAGTACAGTGTTGGGCCGACCGCATTGGCTTGTACCAGAACCGCATTTTTCACACCATTCACATTGGCAATCAGCTGGTCATCTGGAATCAGGGTCGGGTGTACACGGAGTTCAATCCCGGCATCGGTACGGCGTGCAATACCCAAGTGTTTAATCCGGAAACCGAGGTCTTCTGCATATTTCACATCTTGTGCAGTGACTTTGCCAATGCCTTCAGTAAAGACTTTGTCAAACTGTAGTGGAATACCAAAGGCACATGAGGCCAGAATCGTTAGCTTGTGAGCTGCATCAATTCCTTCCACATCAAAGGTCGGATCGGCTTCGGCATAACCGAGTTCTTGAGCTTCTTTTAGCACATCTTCAAAAGCGCGGCCTTTTTCACGCATTTCACTAAGAATGAAGTTACCCGTGCCGTTAATAATACCGGCCAGCCATTCAATCTTGTTGGCTGCCAGACCTTCACGAATCACTTTAATAATCGGAATGCCACCAGCCACTGCGGCTTCATAGGCAATCTGTACGGCATTGTCTTCAGCCGCTTTAAACAGTTCGTTGCCGTGTTCAGCCAAGAGTGCTTTGTTGGCCGTTACAATATGTTTGCCATGTTTCATGGCTTCCATAATAATTTCAAAAGCAGGATGAATCCCGCCCATCACTTCTACCACGACGTCTACATCAGGTTGACGTACGATGTCCATCAAGTCGGCACTCTGTTTGACCGATTCTGGCAGATCCAGATCAGGACGTGGACGACGGGTGCCTACATGGGTAATTTCAATTTCACGACCGGTGCGACGTTTGATCTCAGCAGCATTTTCTTTTAATAGTTTCAAGGCACCACCACCTACAGTACCAAGACCGAGGATTGCCAGACGAACTGGTTTCACGTCACACTCCAAATTAAACAGTTTTTTACGAGAGCCTAGATCATAGCTAAAAAACCCGCCTGACTCTAGGGTCATTTCAGAATATCTTTATCTATAAAATAAAGTTAAATAACTTATTAAAATGAGTTATTTAAGCCGATTCAATAATTCCGATGTAGACAGGTAACCGCCCAGATAAGTACCTGCTGAATTATAAATGGCAGGGGTACCATTCACACCCATATTCAGACCCATTTGATATTGATCTTGAACAGGATTTTCACACTTCTCTGCACTAATCTGTGCGCCTGAAATCGCCTGGTCAAAGGCACTACGGCGGTCAGCACTGCACCAGATCGCTTCCATGGCCGGCATATGCTGTTCACCACGCGGCCAGGCGATATAACGCACTTCAATGCCTTTGGCATTCATCTCATCCATTTGCTCATGGAATTTATGGCAATACGGACAGCTGACATCGGTAAACACATAGACCACATGCTTGGCTTTGCCTTTGGCTGGATAGACCAGCAAGTCGGCTGGCTTGAGTTCAGCAAAGAGTTTATTGTTGATGCCTGCCTGCAGGTTTTCGCTGACATTGTGTAGCTGTTTGTCGCCGAGACGGATCACATCGCCCTGAATCAGGTATTTACCGTCACTGGTGACATAGACCGCAGACATGCCTTCCAGACTCACCCAGTACAGGTTTGGAACTTCAGTGGCTTTAATGTCGGTAATTTTGGCACTGATGCCAGCAGTTTTGAAATGCTTTTCCAACGTAGACGCCAGACGCTGTTCTGCATTACGTTCGGTTAGGGTAGAGGCTTCGCCCGTCGCCGGTGCGCTTGCAGTCAACTCTTGCTTTTTATCGTTGTTAGTGGAATTGGAACACGCAGTCAGACCCAAACCAGCAGCAAGTGTGCAAGCCATAAAAATTTTTGAGCGGGCAAATGTCATAAAAAACCCTTTTCTTCTTGGATTAAAAACAGAGCATTAGCATAACAAAAAAAAATACCCACACGTCAAACTTCTCAGTTTATTCCATCCGGATATGTTTTAAGCTCGTGGATGATGGGTCGCGTGTAGCTGTTGCATCCGTACTTGTGCTACATGGGTATAAATCTGGGTGGTAGACAGATCACTATGCCCGAGCAGCATCTGTACCACGCGTAAGTCTGCGCCATGATTGAGTAAATGCGTCGCAAAGGCATGGCGCAAGGTATGCGGTGACAGTTCGGACTGGATTCCGGCCTGCAGCGCATAACGCTTAATGGCATACCAGAAATTCTGCCGGCTCATGATACCGCCATGCTGGGTCAGAAACAGATAATCGGTCGAAGTCCTATACAGTTGCGGACGGGCTTCATTCAGATATTTTCCCACCCATTCACAGGCCATTTTTCCCATCGGAACCAGGCGTTCTTTATTACCTTTACCCACAATACGTAAATAGCCCTGTTTTAAGTTGATCAGTTCCAGCCGCAAGTTAATCAGTTCGGTCACCCGGAGTCCGCAGGCATACAGCACTTCAAACATGGCGCGATCGCGCAGCCCTAAGGCCGTGTTGATATCGGGAGCATGAATCAAGGCCTCAACATCAGCTTCAGACAAATCTTTAGGTAAGGCCCGACCCAGTTTTGGGGTTTTATGTGCAGCCACCGGATTGTCACTACGCAGTTTTTGCTCGCGTAAAAATTTATAAAATGAACGCAAGGCAGACAGGCAGCGGGCAATCGAACGTGGGCTTTTTTGCTGTTTGGTCAGCGCAATCAGTACATCGGAAATATCATCATGATTCCATTCCGGCAGAGGCTTGCTCACGCATTCTGCACATTGCACCAGATCGGACAAATAGGCATTGCGGGTATGCGGGCTGACCGTTTGTGCAATCAGATAATCACGAAAACCCTGTAAATAACTGAACGCATCAGGAATCTGGACAGGGGCAGGAATACGGGGTTTTTTATTCAGCATAGGGTGAAAGGATCTGATCTGAAAAAGCGATAATCGGGATTGGTATTCTCCACTGTAGTGTAATTTTATGACAGTGTCGATGTGGTATAAGGCTAAATCGAAATGTAATTAATCTTATTTGTTAATTATTCTCATTTGTTTGTATACTGTACAAAATAGTTTAGGAATTTCACGGTGCGTTTGTCTGATTTAAAAGCAAAACAAATTGCCATCATTCGAAAAGTGAGTCGAACAACTGATGGTGAAAGTGCTCTACACGATGTCGTCGCGAGTCGTTTGGAAACTTTAGGCTTTGTACCGGGTACAAAGGTACAGGTCATTACTAAAGGTATTTTTGGTGGAGATCCCATTTTGATTCAAGTTGGATTCACACGTTTTGCTTTGCGTAAATCAGAAGCAGCCAAAATTGAAATTGAACAGGCGGTGTCGGCATGAGTGATACATTACGTATTGCCCTTGTCGGTAACCCTAACTGCGGTAAAACTTCATTATTCAACCATTTAACCGGAACTCGCCAAAAAGTCGGTAACTATGCGGGTGTGACGGTTGAACGTAAAGTCGGTACGTTTCAGCTTGCTTCAGGCAAAGCGGTACGGGTACTGGATTTGCCGGGGACTTATAGTCTGGATGCCACCAGTCCGGATGAAGAAATTACCCGCAACGTCGTACAAGGTAAAATTGCGGAAGAGCAGGAGCAGGATGCATTTTTGTGTGTGGTAGATGCCACCAATCTGAAATTGCATTTGGGTCTGGTGCTGGAAATGATTGCGCTGGGTCGTCCAGTGCTGGTCGTGCTGAACATGATGGATGAAGCACGCCGTCGTGGCATGCAGATCAATACCCAGAAGCTGTCTGAGCGACTGGGCGTACCTGTGGTAGAAACGGTGGCTGTGCGCAGTTCAGGCATTGAAAACCTGAAAAATGCGCTAGATCAAGGCAAGTATTCTGTACCACAGACCGAACTCAGTGGCCTGAAAGGTTATAGTCACCAGCGTGTGGAAAATATTCTGAATGACGTCGTCAATTTCGTCGATCAGGAAGATAAACGTACCGATTTTCTTGACAAGATTTTTCTGCATCCGGTATTGGGCTTAATTAGTCTGGCCGTGATGATGTTCGTGATTTTCCAGGCGGTATTTGCCTGGGCTGCGCCATTTATGGATGGGATTGAAACCTTCTTCGGCTGGCTGGGTGAGTTCCTCGGCGAATATATTTCGCATCCCTTACTGAATAGCCTGGTGGTGGACGGGATTATTGCCGGTGCCGGTGGCGTGGTGGTGTTCCTGCCACAAATTCTGATTCTGTTCTTCTTTATTCTGGTACTGGAAGAATCGGGTTATTTACCGCGTGCTGCTTTTCTATTAGATAAGCTGATGTTTAAAGCAGGCTTGTCAGGACGTGCCTTTATTCCGTTATTGTCCAGCTTTGCCTGTGCCATTCCCGGAATTATGGCTTCGCGTACCATTAGTGATCCACGAGATCGTTTAACCACGATTTTCGTTGCCCCCTTAATGACCTGTTCGGCGCGTTTGCCAGTTTATGCCTTGCTAATTGCGGCATTTGTACCCGCACAAACTGTCTGGGGCTTCCTGAATCTGCAAGGTCTGGTACTTTTCGGTCTGTATATGGCAGGCATCGTAAGTGCTTTGGTAGTGTCTTTTGTGTTGAAATTCTTCCATAAAGATAAATCACAGCACATGCTGCTGATGGAACTGCCAAGCTACCGTTTTCCAGACCTAAAAAACGTCTGGATCGGCTTGCTGGATCGCGGCAAAATCTTCTTGAAACGTGTCGGTGGCATCATCTTCGCCTTATCGATTGTACTGTGGTTCTTGTGTACTTTCCCACAGCCACCAGAAGGGGCAACCTTGCCGGCCATTGATTATTCATTGGCAGGGATGCTCGGTCATCTGATGCAGCCGATCTTTGCACCGCTCGGTTTTAACTGGCAGATCTGTATTGCCCTGATTCCGGCGATGGCAGCGCGTGAAGTGGTCGTTGCAGCACTGGGTACAGTCTATGCGATGTCGGCTGTTGATGAAGATGCGATGTCTGAAGGTCTAGCTGCGCTAATTAGCGGTGGAGGTGATCTGGGCTGGTCAGTTGCGACAGGTTTGTCTTTGCTGGTGTGGTTTATTTATGCACCACATTGTCTGGCGACTCTGGCAACGGTTAAACGTGAAACAGGTTCCTGGAAAACTGTCAGTATCATGACGGTTTACCTGTTTGGTCTGGCATATTTCATGTCATTCCTGACTTATCAAATTGCTTCATATTATTTGGGCTAAATCTTAGATTGGCCTTGGCCAATTGAGTTTGCTGCATTGTATATGTATGGGAGATTGAGATGATTGAAATTCTAATTGTGGCAGCACTGGTGCTTTGGAGCATGCTGGTCGTATTCAAAAAGGTGTTTCCGAACACCTCTAACTCAGTCTTCCAGAAGCTGTCTGATGCCTGTGCAGCCAAGGGCTGGAAGCGTCTGGCCAAATGGCTGCAACCGGGTATGGCTGCAGGCTGTGGTGGCAACTGTGCCTGTCCGGTTTCAGAAAAAAGTGTAGAAGAAAAGCCAGCCCAACAAGCGGTGAAATGGAAATAATTTCCTTTTCTGGCTGAATTTTAAAAACCGTCATGATCATGACGGTTTTTTTACGCATGGACACAAAAAAATGTGCAGAAAAGCCAATCAGAAAAGGCATTCAAAACAGCAAAGTGCTACCATTTCGTCAGTTTCAAAATAGACCAAAATATGGGGCGAAAATGTTAATACAACGTGGTGGGTTAAAAGTCGTTGCAGGACTCGGAATATCAGGTGTTGCAGCAGTCAATTTCTTGCATAGTCAGGGCTACCGCGTTGCAGTAACAGATTCTAGAGCTAACCCGCCCGGACATGACCAGATACCCGCTGAGGTTCAGACCAGTTTTGGTCAGTTTGATGCCGAGCTGTTGCTGTCTGCAGAAGAAATCGTGATCAGCCCGGGGCTTGATCCTAAACTTCCTGAAATTCAGGCAGCGATTAACAAGGGTATTCCGGTGGTCAGTGAAATCCAGATTTTACGCCGTGCTACGGATAAGCCTATTGTGGCGATTACCGGTTCTAATGCCAAAAGTACCGTGACTACCTTGATTGGTTTAATGGCAGCAGATGCAGGTAAAAAAGTCGCTGTCGGTGGTAACTTAGGCCGTCCTGCGCTAGACCTGACTAAAGACGATCCTGAGCTGTATATACTTGAGCTGTCCAGTTTTCAGCTGGAAACCACCTCAAATCTGGCGGCTGAAGTCGCGGTGGTGTTGAACATGAGTGAAGATCATCTGGATCGTCATGGCGATATGATGGGTTATCACACGGCGAAACACCGGATTTTCCAGGGTGTGAAAAAAGTCGTCTATAACCGTGATGACTCTTTGACCCGTCCGTTGGTACCAGACGTAACACCGATGCAAAGTTTCGGACTGAATGCACCGGATATGAACCAGTACGGTATTCTCAAGGATACCGATGGCAGTATTTGGCTGGCGCGTGGTCGTGAGCGTCTGCTGAAAAGTACCGAGATGTATATGCAGGGCACGCATAATGTTGCCAATGCCTTGGCCTGTCTGGCGCTGGGAGAAGCAATTGGTCTGCCACTAGAAAGCATGCTGAATACTTTAAAAACGTTTAAAGGTCTGGAACATCGCTGTGAATTCGTCAAGGAAGTACAGGGCGTACGCTATTATAACGACTCCAAAGGTACCAATATCGGCGCAACCTTGGCAGCACTGGATGGTCTAGGGATGGCGATTGAAGCCCAGGGCGGTAAGGTCGCGATTATTCTTGGTGGACAAGGTAAGGGTCAGGATTTTAAGGCCTTACGTGAATCATTAAGCAAATATGCCAAAGTAGCGGTATTAATCGGTGAAGATCGTCCCGTCATTGAAGCAGCGATTGCGGGCACGACTGAACTGATCCATGCGGACAGCCTGCAGCAGGCGGTAGAAATCTGCCAAAAGCACACCCAGGCACATGATGTCGTGCTATTGTCTCCTGCATGCGCAAGTTTTGATATGTTCTCGGGTTATCCTGAGCGTGGTCGTAAGTTTGTTGCGTATGTGAATGAACTCAATTAAGAATAACAAGGATTCGTGATATGGCTGGGTTTGCTCAAACTACGATCAATAAATTAAATCAATTTTATACGCAGTGGATACCTAGAATACCTGCTGAAGTGAATCCACGGAATGTATTGATTTTCTGTGTGTTGGCTTTGCTCTGCATTGGTTCGATCATGGTGGCATCGGCCTCGATGCCCTATGCAGAACGTATGCATGAAAATCCGTTTCACTATATTAGCCGACATGGGATTTCGATTTTTGTCGCTGCCGTAGCAGCTTTTCTGGCTTATAAAATCCCCTTAAAAGTCTGGTTTAATAACACTTTCTTTTTGTGGATTATTACCATCGTACTTTTGGTGGCCGTGCTATTTGTCGGGACGGAAGTCAATGGTTCCAAACGCTGGATTCGGATCGCAGGCTTTACCTTACAGGCTTCGGAAGTCGCCAAAGTGATGATGGCAATTTTTACTGCAGACTACGTGGTGCGCCGTGCGGAAGAAGTACGGAATAATATCAAGGGTCTGGTCCGTTTAAGTGCCATCATGGGTGCTACCGTCGGTTTGATTATTCTCGAGCCTGACTTGGGTGCAACCGTGGTAATTACCTTAACCATGCTTGGCGTGTTCTTTCTGGCGGGTGCGCCGTGGATTCAGTTCGGTGTGGCTTTTATGACCTTGGTCGGCGCATTTGCTGCCGCGATTCTGTTGGAACCGTATCGTCTGCAACGTCTGCTGTCTTTTTCGAATCCTTGGGAAGATCCCTTAGGCACCGGTTATCAGCTCTCTAATGCCCTTATGGCCTTTGGCCGTGGGGAATGGGCAGGGGTAGGCTTGGGGCATAGTATCCAGAAAATGTCTTATTTGCCTGAGGCGCATACCGATTTCATGCTGGCAATTTTGGGTGAAGAATTTGGCTTTTTAGGCATTTCAACCATCCTGATCTTGTCCTTCACCATGCTGGTTTGCTGTATCCGCATTGGACACCGCGCCTTGCAGCATCAATATTTGCGTGCCGGCTATCTGGCTTATGGCATCAGTATCATTTTCCTGTTACAGATTCTGGTGAATGCCGGTATGAATATGGGCATGTTGCCGACCAAGGGTTTGACCTTGCCATTTATTAGTTATGGCGGTTCATCCCTGATTATCTGTGCGGTCATGATCAGTCTGATTCTGAAAATTGATTCGACCACGCGTCAGGTCAATCCAAGCCGCGAAGAATCAAGCTTCTAGATTGGAGTTTCGTCCTGGCTCTGGCTGAGCATGGTCCAGTACCGTGCTCGGCATTGCGGTTCCACAATTGGAACAGGTCACAAAAGCAGATTTAGGCTTGGAAAGTGGAATCAAGGGTATAAAAAATAAAGAAAAATAATTACGCTGCTGTTTTAGCTCATAGCCCGAACGAGTACGGCAGACCGGACACAGAAACTGGCTTTTCTCAATGGTTTTGGTTTTAGGGCCGACGCCAAAAATAAAAAACATACTCTTCTTCCTATCAATTTTTCATTCTAGAAGTCTAGCTTAAGTGAAAAGCTGTTTTTATAAATAGTGACCTTGTAGCTCAGTTGTATGTGGAATCCGCTCAATGTCCCATTGTACTACCGCCTGTTGCAGCATCCGTTCGGGAGTGTCCAAATCAACTTCAGCCTGATGCAAAGCCTGAAGTGCCTGTTTTAATAATTGGGGTGCCTGAGTTAAATCCAGTGCTTGGGCCAGATTCTGTTTTGAAAGTTTTTGCCCCTGATCATTCATTGCCAGCGGCAGATGCATATAGCTTAGACGCGGATAACCGAGTAACTGCCCCAGATAGATTTGCCGTTCGGTATTATCTAAAAGATCAGCTCCACGTACCACGTGGGTCATACCTTGCAGATAATCATCGACCACTACAGCCAGTTGGTAATTGATAATGCCATCACGACGTTTTAAGACAAAATCACCCAGATCTTTTTTTAGTTCTGAACAGTGCCGACCTTGTAGCCGGTCTTCAAAACAGATTTCAACATCTTCAACTTTTAGGCGAATGGCTTGATGCTCAAAAGCCAGACTCAAGTCGCGGCAGGTATCCTGATAGATATGGTTGGAACCGAGCATTTTACGGGTGCATTGGCAGGCATAAACCAGACCTTGCTGACGTAATTGCTGGATGACGTCTTCGTAAATATCTAAACGGTCTTTCTGGAAAATGATTTCGGCATCAGGTTCAAGCTGAAAGGCATCCATGGCACGCAGGATATGCTCTTCGCTGCCGGGATAAATGCGGGGAATATCGGTGTCTTCAACCCGAACCAGCCATGTGCCTTGATTGGCTTTGGCATCGCAGTAACTTGCAACTGCGGTAATGAGGGAGCCAAAATGCAAAGGGCCGGTTGGCGATGGCGCGAACCGGCCCACATAAGCCATCCTGTTGTCCCCCTCCTTTTTTAAAGGAGGGGTTAGGGGAGGATTATTTACAGACATACTTAACCGTTATTTTGCTTCTCTTTGATCTCTGCAAGGGTTTTGCAGTCAATACATAAAGTAGCCGTTGGACGTGCTTCTAAACGACGCAAGCCAATCTCGATACCACAAGTTTCACAGAAACCATAGTCATCATTCTGGATTGCTTCGATCGACTGTTCGATTTTACGAATCAGTTTACGTTCACGGTCACGGGTACGTAACTCAATCGCAAACTCTTCTTCCTGAGTCGCACGGTCATTCACATCTGGAAGAGCAGTATTTTCGTCTTGCATCGTATTCAGGGTACGATCCACTTCTGACATCAACTCAGCTTTCCAAGCCAGCAAGATTTGGCGGAAATGCTGAAGCTGACCTTCAGACATGTATTCTTCATTTTTTTTAGGTTGATAAGGTTCAATACCAAATAAGCTAGCAGTAGAACCACCGTCAGTCGTTTTAGGCTTAGATTTGCGTACGCGCTTTGCAGCTTTCTCTTCTACAACATCAGTTTGATTGTCTAAGACTTGATTTTGGTTGTCATTCGCCATTTAGGGCATTCCTCATCTATGCGTATGATTGCTACGCAAAAAATATGGTGATATGCAGTTTTTTATCCACCCTGTAGAAAGATTATCCTCCTATGGGGGCCGTCATCATATAGACTTTTTATGCTTATTGATAGTCTTTGATGTCTGGACTATGCATATCACATTTCCTTTGGTTGCAATAAAGTAATGCAAAAAAAACAAATTGAAAAGTTAATAACCTGAAATTTCGGTATTAATATTTTGCTGGCTCAATGCCACCCGTTCAATATAGGTATCAAACTCACCATTTTGTTGCAAATGTAATACACGATAACCCGGTGCCGCCTGATCTAACGCGAAATCTTCGCTTTTAGGTTTAAACTGCACACTGGTCGATGGTGTGGATAAAAAGTAGATACCATGCCATTCGTTACAGGAATCCTGATGCACATGACCAAACAGAACCAACTTGATATTCTGATGCCGAGCCAGTACATCTTTCAAATCTTCAGCATTTTTCAGCCGGTGCTGATCAATCCAGTGCGATTTCATCGCAAAAGGATGATGATGGCAAGCCACAATGACATGCTGATGTTTAAATTCAAGCAATAATTGGTCCAATTGATCAAGTTGAGCTTGTTCCACCCAGCCATCGATCTTGCCTTGAACGGCACTATTTAACAGGATCATGGTCCAGGTGCCAAAATGAATGGCATGTACCTGATTCGCATGCTGGTGAAAAGGGAACACCTGAGAATCGTCATGGTTACCTGGAATCTGATAATACGGCACGTTTAAAGACTGAATATATTCTAGATAGCGCTGATAAGTCTGTTCGACCGGCACCTGTGCCAGATCACCGGTATGAATCAATGCATCCATTTGGGGAAAGCGCTGTTGGATCTGCTGCATTACCTCATGAAAACTCTGCTCGGGATTCATCCTGGCAAATTCCAGCTCTTCCTGATCCATCAAATGGGTATCAGAAATCTGGATAATGGTCCAATCCGGCTGTGTGCTTGTGCTTGACTGCTGAAAACTCATGTCTTTCCCCTTAGACATATTCCTGCAGTATGAATATGTTGTTGCAACCATTGCAAGGCCATAATGACAGGCGCATTTCTTAAGCGACCATTCGTGAGCAAGAACGGAATATCGGCATAATCCAGAATATGCAGCTGGATATTTTCCCCTTCATCCGGCATGCCAAAAACACCACCCTGTTCAGGTAATTCGGTCTGCGCCACATATAAATGAAATAATTCGGAACATGCTCCGGCGGAAGGATAGAAGCTGAAAATGTGCTGTAGCTCATCCAGGGTACAGCCTGATTCTTCAAGTGCCTCGCGGCGGATGCACGCTTCAGGCGCTTCATTGCCATCCAGAACGCCAGCAATCACTTCGAGTTGCCAAGGAGAATCGATATCGTCCAGTCCACCAATCCGGAACTGTTCAATCAGGCCGAATTTCTGCTGTTGATGATTGTACATCAGCACACCCGCTGCTTCTGGCCGGTGAATCAGCTCACGTTGCAAAACAGGGGTTGAGCTTTCCTGATTAAATAAACGGTGTTTCAGGCTGACTTGTTCTACCTGAATAAATCCCCGGTACAAGAACTCACGTGCCTCTACGCTAAAGTCTTTTTTATTATAAGAGGCCTGTTTAATAATATTCATATGCTCAGATAGAATGAATTGATTTATTTTCATCCTATCTGAGTTTTTTTTGAAGACAACTGTTTTTTTTACAGTTTTATAGTTTGTGGTATAAATTTTGACCAGATTTGTGGAAGCTGGCTTTCATCTGATCCATACCCGCTTCAATTTCGGCCTGAGAGCTTGCTGGCTGATCAGGATTAGCCTGTTGACTGGCATAATCACGAACATTCTGGCTAATCTTCATTGAACAGAACTTTGGTCCGCACATGGAACAAAAGTGCGCGGATTTATGCGCGGCTTTCGGCATGGTTTCATCATGCATGCTGCGCGCCGTGTCCGGATCCAGACTCAAGTTAAACTGGTCTTCCCAGCGGAACTCAAAACGCGCCTTGGACAGGGCATTATCCCGCGCTTGCGCACCCGGATGACCTTTGGCCAGATCGGCTGCATGTGCGGCAATCTTGTAGGTAATAATGCCGTCTTTGACATCTTTTTTATTGGGTAAACCGAGATGCTCTTTCGGCGTCACATAACACAGCATTGCGGTACCGTACCAGCCAATCATTGCTGCGCCGATCGCCGAAGTAATATGGTCATAACCCGGTGCAATATCGGTGGTTAATGGTCCCAAGGTATAAAAGGGTGCTTCTTTACAGACTTCGAGTTGCAGGTCCATATTTTCCTTGATCATATGCATCGGGACATGGCCCGGACCTTCAATCATCACCTGAACATCATGTTCCCAGGCGCGGTGGGTCAGTTCGCCCAAAGTTCGAAGTTCGGCAAATTGCGCTTCGTCATTGGCATCCTGCACACAGCCGGGACGCAAACCATCCCCGAGACTGAAAGACACATCATAGGCTTTCATGATCTCGCAGATGTCATCAAAATGGGTGTATAGGAAATTTTCCTGATGATGTGCCAGACACCACTGCGCCATGATCGAACCGCCACGCGATACGATACCGGTCAAACGGTTGGCCGTCAGCGGTACATATCTCAAAAGCACGCCGGCATGAATGGTGAAATAGTCCACGCCTTGTTCGGCCTGTTCAATCAGGGTGTCTTTAAAGATCTCCCAGGTCAGGTCTTCGGCCACACCATTGACTTTTTCCAGTGCCTGATAGATTGGTACGGTTCCGATCGGCACTGGAGAATTCCGGATAATCCATTCCCGGGTTTCATGAATATTTTGGCCAGTCGAAAGATCCATGATCGTGTCTGCACCCCAGCGCGTGGCCCAGGTCATTTTCGAGACTTCTTCTTCGATACTTGAACCGAGTGCAGAATTACCGATATTGGCATTGATTTTGACCAGAAAATTACGCCCGATAATCATCGGTTCCAGTTCCGGATGATTGATATTGGCCGGAATAATCGCGCGGCCGGCGGCGACTTCCTGACGCACAAATTCTGGCGTAATTTCAGTCAGGTTTTTTGCATCAAAATTCTGGCCCGGATGCTGGCGCATATCGACACCATCCAGTTGACGTAGGTTTTCACGAATGGCAATGTATTCCATTTCCGGTGTGATAATGCCTTGCTTGGCATAATGCATCTGGGTGATGTTGCGGCCGCATTTGGCTTTGCGTGGTTTTTGAATATGCGCGAAACGGATCGCGGCTGTGCGGATGTCGCGTAAACGCTGGCGGCCAAATTCAGAACTGAGCTGATCCAGAATTTCGCTATCGTTGCGCTGTTCAATCCAGCTTTCACGAACATTCGGCAGACCTTTGTTCAGGTCAATCGTCACGTTGGGGTCGGTATACACACCCGAAGTGTCATAGACCATCAAAGGTGGATTATGTTCGCCACCCAGACTGGTCGGGGTTTCACTTAAGGAAATTTCCCGCATGGGTACCTGAATATCAGGACGGGAACCTGGCAGATAGACTTTACGTGAAGCGGGCAGAATCCGTGTTAGATCACGGGCTTCCTGTTCATGAGCGGAGAGAGAAGTTTCAGAAGAAAGATTCGTTAACTGGTTCATGGCTATGATCCTTATGAATGACATCAACGAATCAAGCACGACCAAAAACGTAGGCAGATTTATCCTGAACAGATAAAGCAAGGGTTGAGTTTTTAGCTGGCTTGATTCCTACGCAGGTATTAACCTGATCAGGTTCAACGGTACTCATGCTCAATTCCTGATAACGACAAAAGGAATCACATGATCTCAGCGAGGATTTACTCGCGCTCCGTCAAGCGAGGCTAAAGCTTAGCTCAGTTTAGGCAGAATAAACAGGTTTAAATCTCTCAACTTTAAGCAAGGAGTGATTCAGACCTTGTCAAATGAACTAGATGCAGATGGCATCGGTAAAACAGTCTTTATCGTATTTTTGTGAGGGCGGACTGATCTGGGCATAGTACAGAATCTGTTCTGCTTCCGAGCGGTTTCTATAATCGGCAGGCAAGGCTTGCTGGCGCTGTTCTGGAGTCATGTCCAGAAATTCCAGAAATAAGCGTGCCTGTGTGGATAGTGTTGATTTCTGACCACTCGACATTCCAATAATAGTTTCCAGATGACTGGTATCGACCGCATAACGGTCGCGATAGTCTTCCGACACTGGTGATTGTTCGGTACCTCTAAACAGAAAATAGGTATATTGCTTCAGCAGATATTCGGCATCGCGGTTATAACTGCTATTCGGATAAGTCTTGAGATAGTCTTCCCAAAGCAGGCTGCGGGCTGCAATATCAGCGGCTTCAATCTGCAGGCGTTTTTCCACCAGTACTGGTTCCATATTCTGTTCCGCCAGATTTTCAATAAAGGCTTTTTCAGCGGCTGGTAAATAAGGGGCAAAAATACGCGCCAGATATTCCGGACTACGGCGATAATGTAAAGTACCATCCCCCAGATCCAGCAGTTCTACATAAGCCTGACCTTTGTGTTTTAACAGATACTGGTCACGTGAGGTAAGCTGTTGAAAATGCGCATGCTGAATGGTCGGATGCTGGGCCATTTCCAGTGCATACTGCTCAAAGGCGCGTTGCTGGAACTCGGTGCGATCCACCTTTAAAAAGCGCTGATACATTTCGGTAGAGCGTTGCATCAGGTGCTTCTGCTCCGCCAATTCCATCAACGGCAGGCACACTTTAAGATCCTGATTAATTTGTTCCAGCGCAAACGTCGTGCGCTGGTCATTAATCTGGGACATATTTTTTTCAATATTCTGGCACATGAGGCTAAAGTCACTGACTGGACTTTGCGTTTGCTTCGTCTCAGTCTGTTCGACCTGGATCTGTGGATCTGAAGGCTGTTGGCAGCCCCCAAGAAGCAGCACGCTACCAGCAAGCAAACAGGCTTTGAATATCGATGGGAATGGCATTAACACTATGCTTCAGGACTCTGTATATATAGGTGAATTCAGAAAATAACGGCCTTACTGGGAGATATTGTATAGATCAAACTAAAATACTATGTTTAGTATTGTGAATTGCTTTGTTACATTGCCGGTATTAGAGCCAGAAAATTGAATTAATGATGGATAAAAACTGATCTTTATATTAAAAAATTAATAAAAATCATACGTAAAAATTCAAGAGATCTCTTTAGTATGGCTGAGCTTAAAGTGCCAGAATTTTTTAATCTGAATGGCTGTTAGGGGTGAACACTATAAAATGAAATTAAAACTCAGTGTCATGGCCGGTTTATTGCTATTAATTAGTCCGGCGATTTTTGCCTTGGACTTAAAAGAAGCGTATGCGCGCGCCCAGCAAAATGATCCGAACTGGCAGGCGAATGTGTTGCAGTATCAGGCTGATCAGCTCAATCTGGGGATTGCCAGCGGCAATTTGCTGCCGACCGTGACTTTGTCTGGAAATGTGACCCGTAAAAACCAGTCCGTCAACAACTTACAGCCTGAAGGTTTGCCTGCTGAATTTGGTGAGTTGCAAAGTTCCAGTACAACCAGCCGTCAGGTGGCCTTAACCGCACGCCAACCTTTATTTCGCTGGGATGCCTGGCAAGGTTATAAGCAGGTCAAGACCTCGGTCGAACTCAGTGAAGTCAATCTGCGTCTGCAAAAACAGCAGCATATTTTACAGGTGGCCGAAGCCTATTTTAATGTCTTGCGGCAGCAGTCTTTGACTACGGCTTATTTACAGGAAGAGCAGGCGCTGTCTGAACAGTTACGCATGATGAATGCTAAGCTGAAAGAAGGTTTGGTGGCGCGTAGTGAGGTCAGTGAAGCCAATGCCCAGTATCAAAGTGCCCAAGCCAACCGGATTTCGACTCAAGTTCAGCTGGTACTGGCCCAAGAACAGCTGGCACAGTTAATCGGTCCTTATCAGGAAAATCTGGCGGTATTACGCAACGATTTTCAGTTTCAGAAACCGGTTCCAAGTGATATGCAGTCCTGGACTGAATTAGCACAAAGCCAGAATCTGAATATTCTGCAAGCGCGTCTGCAAAAGCGCTATTCTGAAGATGCCAAACGGGTCGAGCAGGCTGCGCTCTATCCGCAGGTCGAAGCGGTCGGAACCTATGGCTATTTAAAACAAAGTCCAGCCACGATCATGTCCAGCAATGGAGATTTCGACCAGATTGGGGTGGAAGTGAACTGGAATGTATTTAGCGGCGGACGCACACAAAAAAGTATCCGTCAGGCCGGTGTCAATGTGCAAAAAAGTGAAGCGCAACTGGATGCAGCCATCCGTAAAGCCAATACCGATGTGAAACAGTCCTTTATGCAGGTAGAAACCGATCAGGCCAAACTGAATGCACGTAAAGCCGCGATGGACTCTTCGGAAATTGTCTCACAAGCGTCCAGAGCCCAATATCAGGAAGGCTTAAAAACCATGGTCGATGTGTTGCTGGCACAGCGTAATGCCTTTTCTGCCAAGACCGATTATTTGAATGCCAAATATGATTATCTGTTGCATGTGCTGCAATTGCAGGCCTCGGTCGGGCAGTTAACCGAAAAGGAACTGGCAGAGCTGAATGCCTGGCTGATTGAATATGATTCGCCTCAGCCTCTATGAGGCTACTATTGTCATCAAACTTTCATCATAGATATGCTTTAATATGATTTATTATTGATCATTGTCCTCTATCGTTCAGGAGTAGCTTTCCTTGTGTCCAAATAATCCTGTATTAAGCCATCACATTTCTTCGCAATTTAATGAAGAACTGCAGGACGTAAATACCAAATTCATGACGATGGGCGGACTGGTAGAACAGCAGGTAGCTAATGCCATTCATGCCTTATTGGACACAGATGCCTCAATGGCAGTAGATGTGCAGTTTCAAGACAATGTCGTCAATCAGATGGAACGAGATATTGATGAAGCGCTGACCCTAATTCTGGCGCGTCGTCATCCTGCCGCGATTGATTTGCGCATGGTGCTTGCCATGTCCAAGGCCAATACCGATCTGGAACGGATTGGCGATGAAGCCTCGAAAATAGGCCGAATTGCACAAAGCTTATGTGAAGAGGGCGGCTCACCGCGCGGTTATATGGAAACCCGGCATATTGGCAACCAGGTGCGGGTGATGATTCATGACGCACTGGATGCTTTTGCGCGTCTGGATGTAGATCAAGCTTTGAAGGTCATGTTGGCAGATGCGGATATTGACCGTGAGTATCAATCAGCCACACGTACGCTTATGACTTATATGATTGAAGATCCGCGGCATATCAGTCGTGTCATCAATGTATTATGGGTGCTGCGTTCGCTAGAAAGAATTGGCGATCATGCCCGGAATATTTCGGAACAGGTGATCTATATGGTCAAAGGTTTTGATGTGCGTCATACCAGCGTTGAAGAAATTGAACAGAAAGTTCAGCGTTAAATCTTAAAAAATTAAAATAAAAAGCCTGCAATTTGCAGGCTTTTTTTCAGCTTTAATTAAATGTTTTTTCTCAAATCGGAAGCAAAACAGGTTTTAAAATAATCAAAATTTTTATCGATGAAATTTACAAAAAATGTGATTTGGTTGTCAAAAAATATACAAAACGTATATATAATTATAAAATATGCAGGTTTTTTAGACAAAATGGAGTTTTTCTCCAGAGAAATTATGAGCTGGATACATGTGGCGATGTGTATCTAAAGTGATCATCAACTGTTTTTAGCTATCCCATTTTACACAAGATAAACCTGCACAAGTTTTGTGAAATATCATATGTAAGAGAACATTTATGATTATTGATGAAAGTAAGAAAGAAGTTTCTCAAATTTACTTTTCTGTGCAGTTCAAGTTTGTTTTAGCTTTTATGGGAGCCTGTTCTTGGACCGTATTCTCGATTTGGATCGCTCAAGACTGGCTGCATGAGCTCAGCACATATATTGGCTATTTTATGGCTGTGTTTCTGATTTATGGTATTGCCATTATTCCAGGATTTATGAATTCGTTTGCGGCTTTAAGCCTGATGATAGATAGAAGACCGAAAAGGCAAGCATTAGCTACTTATCCTGGCCTGACTATATTGATCGCCGCCTATAATGAAGCTGTTTCCATAGAAGATACTTTAGTCAGTATTAGTGTGCAAAAATATCCTGGAAAATTGCAAGTTATTGTTATTAATGATGGTTCTCAAGATGACACTGCTGATATTGTCCGAAAAGCGGAATCGAGATTTCCCTGGCTGACCTTGCTGGATTTAAAGCAAAATGCAGGTAAAGCACACGCCTTAAATGAAGGCTTAAAGCTTGCGGAACATGATCTGGTGATTACCGTCGATGCAGATTCTTATTTACATCGTGTTGCCTTAATCAATATTGTGGAACGCTATGTAGCGGATCCACCCAATACACGTGCAGTTGCGGGTAAAATTCTGGTACGCAATTCTCGTGAAAACATGTTAACCAAAACTCAGGAATGGGACTATTTTCTCGGTATTTCCGCGACCAAGCGTATGCAGTCCCTATATCAGGGAACCTTAGTGGCCCAAGGTGCTTTCTCTATTTATGATCGAAACGCCCTGATTGAAGTGGGTGGATGGCCTGAATGTGTGGGCGAAGACATCGTACTTACATGGGCATTATTGAATGCAGGCTATCGTGTTGGACATTGTGAGGATGCCTGTCTATTTACCAATGCACCGACCACACTTAAGGTTTTTATCAAACAGCGTCAGCGTTGGGCACGTGGCATGATTGAGGCATTTATTCAACATCCCACTATTCTAATTAAGCCAAGACTGTCTACGTTTTTTATTTACTGGAATCTGCTTTTCCCTTGGTTGGATATTGCCTTTACCTTTGGCTTTATACCTGGACTCATTCTGGCATGTTTTGGACACTACTGGATCGCGGGTATTATGACCCTAGCTTTATTACCTATGGCATTCTTACTGGGGCTATTAAATTATTCAATTGAACGCAGAATGTTTGATGATCTGGAGCTCAGGGTACGGAAAAACTTCAGTGGTTTTTTCTTGTATGTTCTTGCCTATAGTTTCTTATTGCAACCTGCCAGTATTTTAGGATATTTGGATGAAGTACTGAGAACACGAAAAACATGGGGAACAAAATGAAAAATAACAAAATTGGGATCTATGCGGTTGTTCCTTTGCTTATAGGTATGAATGCAAGCAGCCTGGCCAAGGGATTAGAAGAAAACCTGGCCCAAAGTGAACGTGCGCTTGGAACAGAGTTTTTCTTTAGTGATGATAGTGAAGGCTTTCAAACCCGTAAATTATCAGCGGAATTTTTGCCTCAATATGAACATGCTGATGATTATCTAGGTATACGTGGCAGTGCTTATCAGTATAAAGCTGATGACTGGAGTCGAGATGGTCAAAAGATTTCATTGATTGGACGTAATATTGATTCTGCTACAGCGAATGGCTGGGCTTTGGAGGCAGGTATAGTTGATCAAGGAGATCATACATTATTCACCTTTGATGGTAGTTATCGTACGCCACTTGCAGAAAAAACAGCATTAGAAGTTTTTGCCAATCGGGATTGGGTTGAAACTCAGCCTGCTTTGGAGCAGGGAACGAATTTTACCTTTATTGGTGCTGCCTTGGATCAGGGTTTAGGTGAGCATGTCACAGTGGTGGGTGTTGCAGGATCGCAATTTTTTTCAGACGATAATCGCCGTGATCATGGTCGTATCAGACTGATCTATCAGCCTTCTCTGGACTTGGGATTGACGCTTCAGGCCCGATATCGCACCTACCAAAGTAGTGAAGAAGATGTAGGCAGGGAATATTTTAACCCTCAGGATTATCAAGAATCGATGCTGGCCTTAGGTTGGCGTCAGCGTTTTTCCGGCTGGTCAGCTGGTTTAACTGCTGGTTTTGGACGTGAAAAAATTAATCAGGATTCAAGTCAGACCACCCGGTTATTTGAACTGAACTTGCAAAGTCCTGTTCGCGGCTCGCAGTTTCTACGTATGAATGCCGGATATAATCGCAGTGCTTCCTTCTATGGGCCGGATTATGATTATCGTTATATCAGGGGTGAATGGATTGTGCAGTTTTAAATCTGGAAGATGAATCTTAATATTGAGCGGTCTTAAAAGACCGCTTTTCTTGTGTAGCAAATTTTTGATTCAGAGAAAGATAATTAATCCATATTAACTATGAGTTTCTTCCTCAGCATCATCTTCAAAAGTTTTGGCAATTTTTTCAATATTCAGGCTTTTGGCCATCGCATCAAAGATTTCCTTATATACGCCTTGCTGATGATAAAGCTGGTCGTGTTCACCATGTTCGGCAATCGTTCCTTCTTTCATTACATAGGTATAATCCGCATCAATAATCTGCGACAGGCTATGCGAAATGATGATCACGGTACGGCCTTGCTTGATCTGGTCTAGACTTTGTTTGATCTGTTCCGTGGCAATTGCATCCAGACTCGCCGTCGGTTCATCCAGAAAAATGATCGGTGGATTTTTCAGGAACATCCGTGCCAAGGCAATCCGTTGCTGCTGGCCGCCAGACAGCATCAAGGCATCGCTGTCATAGCCATCCGGTAACTGTAAAATCTGCTCATGAATCGAGGCTTTTTCTGCCGCCTCAATTACATCTTCCATTGAGGCAGTAGTTTTGCCGTAACGGATATTGTCAAAGATGGTGCCCTGAAAAATATGGTTTTTTTGTAAGACCAGACCAATATGATCGCGTAGATATTGGGTGTCATAATCTTTCAGGTCAATGCCATCCAGTTTGATCTGGCCTTGCTGTGGTTCATAAAATTTATCCAGCAAACTGATCAGGGTGGATTTTCCGGCACCCGATAAGCCCACCAAGGCGGTAATTTTATTGGGACGAATTTCCATATCAATATCTTTCAGGGCATGGTGGCCGTTTGGATAATAAAAATTCACGCCACTCAGTTCAAATTTTCCTTGGACAATCGGTTTCTGCTGACCGCTTTGTTCAATTTCATCATCTGCTTCCAGAATCTTGAAAAAGCTTTCTGAATAGATCATGGCGTCATTTACTTCATCATAAATCCGGTGCAGGGATCGGATTGGGGCAGAGACATTATTAAATAGCAGCACATGAAACATGATCATGCCAATACTCATCTGGCCATCCAGCACAAAGTAGGAGGTTAGAATAATGATTAGTACAATCCCGATCTGTTCCAGAAAAGTTTTCAGGCCATCAAACAGGAAACTGGTCTGGCGGGTTTTCATCTGATTGTCGGTCAGTTCACGCTGTAAACCGAGCTGCTTTTCCGATTCAATCGATTCGCGGTTAAAGGATTTGATCACAGTAATCGAGTTGATGATGCTGAGAATGCCTTGACTCTTTTTCTCCCGGCCATCTCGAAGGCTACGGCGCCAGCCGCCCAGCTTTTGCGCCTGCTTATAGGTCAGCCAGAAATAGATCGGAACAATGGCAGTCGCGACCAGACCGACATAGACATTGGCATAGTACATTAGCCCCAAAGCCACAATCGCACTGGTAAATAACGGTAAAATATCAATAAAGAAGATCTGAACCAGACGGGTCAGTGAGCCAATGCCACGATCAATCCGGGTCTGTAATTTACCGGCCTGATTATTTTCCTGATTAAAAAATTCCAAACGATATTTTAAAAACTTTTCAATAATCCCTTGGGCCAGATCCTGAGAGACAAAAATTCGCAGTTTCTCTCCATAGAACTTCTGCCCGAACTGGACAAAGGCATTAATAATTTCTTTGCCGAGCAAAATTGCCGAAATCGTGATCAGAATATGCCAGCCTTGCTCCAATCCTTGACCGGCTTCGAGTAGCGAATTGATGCTGTCGACCGCATATTGCAAGGTAATGGCATTGACCTGTGCGGTGAATGAGCCAATCAGGGTCAGAATCAGCGTGGCAATCACCAGCAACCGGTAAGGCTGAACAAAGGGACGAAGTTTCTGAAACAGCTGCCATAAGTTCATAAAAGGATTATTTTTATTGTGAAAGTTGAATTCAGTCTAGGCAGGAATCATGCCAGCCACAAGCATAAATGTTGTAGTCATTTGTGAAGAGCAGTTGTAATCCTTTAGGTCGAATGTCAGTATTTTCATGTGGATACTGAATCTGATTGATATGACGCTCGATTTATTTGCACCCCAGCCGCAAGCCAATGTATTACCTTTTGATGGGGTAGTGGAGGATTATGGCTTGATTTTGGATGAGGAACAAAGCCAGCAGTATCTACAGCATTTTCTCAGTCAGCTGGCCTGGCAATATGATGAAGTGCATTTATTTGGCAAGCACCATGTCACCGGTCGCCAGGTGGTCTGGTATGGCGATGAACATTATCAGTATCGTTATTCTGGTACGCTCAAACAAGCTCAGGTATGGACACCCGGATTATTCCGTTTAAAGCAGCATATTGAAATTCTGGTCGGTCATCCCTTTAATTCCTGTCTGGCCAATTTGTATGAAGATGGTTCCCAAGGCTTGGGCTGGCATAGTGATGATGAGCCGGCGTTATATACAGGTACTTCTCGGGAAAATGTCATTGCTTCTCTGAGTCTGGGAGCCACCCGCAAAATGAGCTTTAAGCATAAAATTCGGAGCGATAAAGTCGGTGTACTGTTACACAGTGGACAACTGATTGTGATGCGAGGTGCGACACAGCAACACTGGAAGCACAGTATCAGCAAAACCAGCAAAGTTTTAACACCAAGAATTAACCTGACTTTTCGTTATTTTTATCCTTAAGAAGCATTTTGGAGCATAAAAAAGCACCCTGACGGATGCTGATTTAAAAAATTTTCAAAACAGATTAAGGCGTGATTCCAGCAGGATGGCGATACCAGCTTTCAATCAACAAGGTAGCCGCAATACTGTCGGCAGAGAGTTTTTTGCCGCGACCTTGAGCCTGATAATGATCCAGTTCATCGCGTGCTTCACGGGTAGTCAAACGTTCATCTACCATCCAGGTTTCAATATTGGTCTGATGACGTAAACGGCGGGCAAATTTTCGCGCCCGTGTCGACAGCTCGGATTCACTATCATCCATATTCAATGGCAAACCGACCAGAAATAAATTCGGTTGATGGCTTTTCACGATTTTGAGCAGCTCATCCCAGTTGGGGATACCATCTTTCATGGGAAATAAGGGCAGGGGATTGGCACTTGCAATCAGGGATTGTCCAACCGACATTCCCATTTTTTGTGTACCAAAATCAAACGCCATAATGGTTTGTGGCGCGTTTACATCAGGCATGTCCAATCTCGGAAGATAACCAGTTGCGGTCTACGCCCATTTTTTTATAGGCAGCATCCCAACGGTCGTTATAAGGTAAGTTAAAAATCAGATCCATATCGGAATCACAAATCAGCCAGTCACCACGGGCAATTTCCTGTTCCAGCTGGTGTTTGCCCCAACTGGCATAACCGAGGGCAATCTGATAGCGACCGACACCTTCATTATGTGCAATGGCATCCAGAATATCTTTGGAGGTAGTAATGCAGACATTTTCACCCACGGCGATGGAGGAATGCCAGGTCGGCTGACCGGTATGCAAGACAAAGCCGGCTTCAGGGCGCAAAGGGCCACCTTGCAATACCTCATGCGGATTGACATTATCTGCTTCAATATCCAGATCATTCAGCAATTCTTTAATTTGAATGCCGGCAGGTCGATTGATAATGATGCCTTGGGCACCATCTTCATCATGACGAGCGAGATAAATGACCGTCTGGGCAAAAAAATCATCATTCGCATGCGGCGGTGCAATCAGACAACGATGTGTCAGAAACTGTTTGGTCACCTGAGCAGTTCTCCTTAAAATTAATTTCTTCGCAGAGAAATCCTATGATCCTAATAGCTACGTTACTAGAGCTTTTTGGATTCACCAAATTTTATTTGTCCAGATTGTAAATCTTCAAGCCTGCTGAAATTTCAGCTGACGTAACTGGCGGGCATGTTGCAAGGTGGTTTCACTAATCTCCACACCGCCTGTCATTCTTGCAAGCTCCTGAATAATTTCGTTTTCTTCAAGATTGATAATCGTACTGCTAGCAGGATCAGTCTGCTGTTTTTTCACCAGTAGATGCTGATCAGATTGTGCGGCTACTTGTGCCTGATGAGTAATACACAGAATCTGTACATGCTGGGCCAGATCGGCCAGTAAACGTCCGACAATTTCTGCCGTACCACCACTGATCCCGACATCAATTTCATCAAAAACCAATACTTCGGCTTCGGTTTTTTCTGCATTCATGACCTGCATCACCAGCGCAATACGCGAGAGCTCACCGCCTGAAGCAACCCGGGCCAAAGGCTGTGCCGGAATGCCTTTATTGGCAGTAAACAGCAATTGAATAAAGCTGAGACCTTCACTAGATGGCTGTTCCAAAGGCTCAAACTTAAACTCAAAATGCGCTTCAGGCAGTGCCAGTTGTTTAACCTGCTCAGTGAGCTGCTTGGCCAACGGTGCTGCGGCTTCACGGCGAATCTGATCCAGATGTTGGGCCTTATCCAGAAACTCCTGATAAGACACTGCTACCTGCTCAGCCAGTGTTTCCGGATCTTCCAGTTGATGTAACTGTTCCAATTCACTTTGCCAGGCTTCATATTCTTCTTTGAGCAACTCTGGCTGGGTCCGATACTTACGTGCCAGACGATGGAAGATTTCCAAAGTTGAATTCAGCACTTCCATGCGTTCTGGATCAAAACTCTGCCGATCCATGAACTGGCGTAAATTCGCTGCTGCATCTTCAAGTTCGCTTTGTGCATTCAGCAGGGAAGTATAAATCCCGGAGAGCTGCTCACTGCGTCCGGCATGCGACTCAACCCGACGCATAATTGATGCCAGTTCCTGAGTGATATTCTGTTCAGCTTCATCCAGCACATTCAGGCTATAGACACAGTCCTGCATAATGGCTTCATGATGCGAGAGCCGATCAAATTCCTGCTCAATTTCCGGATAATCCGTCTGAACAATTTCTTCCAGTTCTTCGAGTTGTAGTTCCAGGGTTTCCAGACGCTGCTTGCGTGTCGCTTGTGCGTCTAAAGCTGCTTGATGCTGGCGGATATTTTTTTGCCAAGTGCTATACGCATCACGTACGGCTTGGGCCGGTGCATAAAAATGATAATAACGGTCCAGCCAGTGTTTCGGATAAGGCGGTTCTAATAATTGTTGCTGACTATGCTGGCTATAGAGTTGTACCAGTAAACGCCCAATTTCTTTCAGTTCAGACAGGCTGCTCGGGCGTCCATTGATCCAGGCCTTGCTGCGGCCAGTCGCAAAGATCACCCGGCGTAAATGAATTTCACCTGACTCGTCATCCAGTTCATGTTCTTTTAACCAGGCGGCTTCAGGACTGTGTTCCTGATAGCTGAAACTGGCAGTGACATCGGCTTTTTCTGAGCCATAACGCACATAATTGGTATCGGTTCGCTCACCCAGACAGGCAGACAATGCATCCAGTAAGAGGGATTTACCTGCACCGGTTTCACCGGTTAAAACGTTAAAACCTTTATCAATATCAATAGCAAGGTGTTCAGCTAAAGCAAAATTGATCAGAGTTAAATGTGTCAGCATAAACGCATCCGGGCTGCGAAAAGTTTGATTGAAATAGCCTGATGTTGGATTGGTGTCACAACATGGCTGTGATTATTATAAATCAGGACGAATCAATTTCATTCTATCTTAAATTTTAGCGATTTATATATGCTTATTTCACTGTATTTTCGCAAGAAGCTGACTCAGAAGTATGTTGATTCACTGCTGATTTTCATATTTTTGACATCCCTAATCTTTAAATTAATGACTCAATTGAGCCTGTTTCACAAGAGCACGTGCAAATTGAAACTTAAGCTTATCTATCAGCAAAATACAGGCCAAAACATGCTGTAAATAGAAGGGGTTCAGGTGATACAGAATATTTGATCGACGCCGACAAACTTCGATTGATTAGTTGAGAGTGCACATTTAAACTACAGCAATCAAAATATTACAAAATGCTTTATCTGGAGAAATCGCATGTCAGCTCAGTTTGATCATGTATCGGTACTTAAAAAATCTAATGTATATTTCGGCGGGTTGTGTATTAGTCACATTGTACAATTTGAAGACGGGACCAAGAAAACGTTGGGTGTCATTCTGCCATCAGAAAATGCCTTGACCTTTGAAACACATGTTCCTGAGCGCATGGAAATTGTTTCAGGTGAATGCCGTGTTCAGATTGGCGATAGCGAAGAAAGTGAGCTGTTCCGTGCCGGTCAGTCTTTCTATGTACCGGGCAATAGCCGTTTTAAAATCGAAACCGATGATGTGCTGGACTATGTCTGCCATTTTGAAGGTTAAGTCCAGATTCAAGATCAGTGTAAACCGGGCAAGAAATTTCAGTGCGAATCGGTTAAACTAATCAGCTACAGAAATCCTGTGAAGTCAGCTTTACGGGATTTTTCTTTTGTATATAACTAATCTAGAGGTCGTTCATGGCAAAACCTGAATATTTTTATGGCGTACATTCAGTGGAGTCATTGTTAGAGCTTGAGCCTGAACGTGTCTTGACATTATTCACTCTCAAAGGACGCGATGATCAGCGTTTAAAGCGTGTACTGGAACTGGCTGAACCGTTTGGAATCAGTGTGCAGCAAGCCAGCCGTGACAAACTGGAAAAATTGGCCGGCCAGCCGTTTCACCAAGGCGTGGTCGCTGCGGTACGTGCACATCCGACACTGAATGAAAAAGATCTTGAATCACTGTTGAGCGCAAATCCTCAAGCGTTGTTATTGGCTCTTGATCATATTACCGATCCGCATAATCTCGGTGCCTGTATCCGTACGGCCGCTGCAATGGGCGTTGAGGCAGTGATTGCGCCACGTGATCGTTCAGCCACCCTAACTCCGACAGCACGTAAAGTGGCTGCTGGTGGTGCGGACAAAGTCAAATTCATTCAGGTCACCAATCTGGCGCGTACTTTGGGTCAAATTAAAGAAGAGTTCAATATTCGTGTTGTCGGTACCATGCTGGATGAAAAAGCGCTGCCGATCCAGAATTTTGATTTCACCGGTACCGGCGTCTGTGTGGTGATGGGTGCGGAAGATACTGGTCTGCGTCCAATTACGCAAAGCCAATGTGATCAGACCGTGTATATCCCGATGGCAGGTAATCTGCAAAGTCTGAATGTCAGTGTGGCTACAGGTATGGCACTGTATGAAGCCTGCCGTCAGCGTAACCTTTAATTGATGATGGCATTGTCAGACCGTACCCAAGGCTATGTTTTTTTAGTTGTTACCATGTGCATCTGGGGCGGTTTTACCTTAACGGCCCGCCTGAATGCACTTTGGCAGATCAGTGCCTGGGATATTGTGGCCTTGCGTTTTTCTCTGGCCTTCCTGATTCTGATGCCGATCTTGCTCTATCGTAAAGAGGCCGCTTTTTTACTGAAAAAAGAGCCTTTTATTTTAGCGATGATTGGTGGGGTGATTTACTGCCTGTTTGCCTATAGCGCTTTTCACTACGCACCTACCGCCCATGCTGCAATTTTCTTGAATGGCTGTATTCCAATCTGTACCGCGATTATGGCTTTTTTTCTGATGGGGCAGGCTTTTGATAAACATACCTGGGCCAGCCTGATCATTATGATCGTAGTACTATGTCTCATGAGTATGCTGATGTATAGGGAAACTGGTGTGGCCTTTGGAGCAGGAGACGGACTGTTTTTTATTAGTGCTATACTTTGGGCGATTTTTACCGTTTTATTGCGTAAATATCAGCTAACTGCATGGCAGGCAATGTGTGGTGTCGCGATCTGGTCGGCAGTGGTTTATGTGCCGATTTATCTGCTATTTTTACCGAAAAACCTGAGTGTGCCTGAACCCGAGCATTTACTGTTTCAGACCATTTTTCACGGCATATTTGTGGTGATTATTGCTACTTTAAGTTATGTAGAAGCCATCAAGCGTCTTGGTGCATTTAAGGCAGGCAGTATTACCAATCTTGCACCTTTTATTGCGGCAATTCTGGCTGTACCTTTATTAAATGAAACTTTAAGTCTGGCCATGGTGTGTGGCCTGATGGGTATGGCAGTTGGGGCCTTACAGCCATGGCGCTGGTTACAGCATCAGGACAGTCTAAGCCGAAAATTGGCAGAACAAAAAAAACAGTCTTAATCAGACTGTTTTTTTTATGCTTCAGCTGGCTGCCATGTTTAAATATTTTTGATGTAATAGTCTGAGATGAGCATAGAGATGATCCAGATGACCATCATTTAGGACAATATCATCGGCCATGGTCTGCTTTTGTTCGCGGGACATTTGGGCAGCAATGATATTGCGAATTTGTTCGATATTCTGGCCGTCACGTTGTGAGGCCCGCTCAATTTGCAGTTCGATGGTGGCGTCAATCAGTAAGGTATGCTGAGTGAGTTCGTGCTGATTGGTCTCAAATAGTAGTGGTGAAACCAGAATGGCATAGGGACTTTGCGCAGCATGTAGTTGCTGGATAATGGAAGTACGAATTGCCGGATGGGTAATACTTTCCAGAGTTTTGCGTGCTTCAGGAGACTGGAAGATATATTCACGCAGGGCACGACGATTCAGTGAGCCATCGGCAAGCAGTACCCAATCGCCAAAAGCCTGCTGAATCTGGGTAAGTGCAGGCTGCCCAATTTCGACCACTTCACGCGCTACCACATCGGCATCGACTACCGTGATCCCTTGTGCTTCAAACCACTGACTGGCAGCAGACTTGCCACTGCCAATTCCACCGGTTAAACCGAGTACAAATTTCAATTTACTGACCTAAATACACTTTCATAATTTGTTCACCCCAAAGAAAAGCGATCCAACCGGCAATAGCAATATAAGGACCAAAAGCAAAAGGCTGATTTTCCTTGCGAACTTTTAGCAGAATGATGCCAATAATCGCACCTACCAGGGAAGACAGCAGCACAATTAAAGGCAATAATAATGGACCCATCCAGGCGCCCAAAGCCCCAAGCAGTTTAAAATCGCCATAGCCCATACCTTCTTTACCGGTGATGATTTTAAACAGGTAATACACTATCCATAAACATAAAAAGCCAATGATGTAGCCCCAGATGGCAGAGCTTGGGGAGGTATAGAGTGCATAACTATTTACGCCTAGACCTAGTGCAGCCAGGGGCAGGGTATAACGGTCCGGTAATAACTGGGTATCAAAATCAATAAAGGTTAGGGCAATCAGCACATAAGTCAGGATCAGTCCAAACAGCATTTGCATTGTCGGGCCAAATACTGCTACGACAAGTAGTGCACAAACTGCCGTCAGAATTTCAACCAAAGGATAACGGATGCTGATAGGATTCTGACAGTTCGCACACTTGCCACGCAGGACCAGCCAGCTGATAACTGGAATATTCTGGTACCAGCGGATTGGCTGATGACATTTAGGGCAAGTCGAAGCGGGTTTGCTTAAACTTAATTTCGCTTCATCAATCACCGGCTGTTCCGGATGCAAAAACATCTGGCAATCGGTACGCCATTCCTGTTCCATCATCTTGGGAGTGCGGTAGATCACCACATTCAGAAAGCTGCCGATACATAAACTAAAAAGCCCAACTGCGATATACAGCGCCGTTGGGTTTTGAATAAAATATTGAATAAGATCTTGCATTAAACCACAGAACCCATTTGGAAGATTGGAAGGTACATGGCAATCACCAGACCACCAACGAGCACACCGAGAACGGCCATAATTAGCGGTTCCATCATCGAAGTTAAGCCGTCAACCGCATTATCAACTTCGTTTTCATAATGTGTTGCTACTTTATCCAGCATGGCATCTAATGCACCGGATTCTTCACCAATTGCAACCATTTGGACTGCCATGGATGGGAATTTGTTGGTCACGCGCATGGCAAACTGTAGTTGTTGACCTGTGGCGACATCTTCACGAATTTTCATCACAGCATCTTCATATACAACGTTATTGGTAGCGCCGGCAGTGGATTCCAGTGCATCAATCAAAGGTACACCTGCTGCGAAAGTCGTGGCAAGGGTACGGCTATAACGTGCAATAATCGCTTTATATACCAAATCCCCAAAAATCGGTGCTTTGAGTGCTGCTTTATCCAGAAAATCGCGGAATTTCTTGCTACGTTTTTTGGCTTCAAGAAAAGCGGTAATGATGGCTCCAATGGCAATAATCAGCAGGAACCAATATTTTTGCATCCAGTCCGACATATTGACCACCATCTTGGTAAAAGCGGGCAGGTCGGCGCCAAATGAAGAGAATAAATCCTGGAAAACCGGGACCACTTTGACCATCAAGATAATGGTAACAATCAGAGCGACCACAACAACTGTAGCTGGATATTTCATGGCCTTTTTGATTTTTTGCTTGAGCAATTCACTTTTTTCTTTGTAAATCGCAACACGATCAAGCATGGTTTCAAGAGCACCCGACTGCTCGCCTGATTCAACTAAAGAGCAAAATAAATTATCAAAATACTGTGGATATTTACGCAGTGCTCCAGCGAAAGTGTTACCCCCCTCGACTTCACCTTTAATTCCCAGTACAACTTCACGCATGGATGGATTTTCCAGACCTTCTGCGACAATCTCAAAGCCTTGTACCAGTGGTACCCCGGCTTTCATCATGGTCGCCAATTGTCGGGTAAAAATCGTAATATCCAGTGTTGAGACTTTTTTCTTCATCAAGCCTTCGAGAATATTTTTTTTCTTTTCCCGAATGGTCTTGATGCTGATACCTTGTTTTCGAAGGGTGACCTTGGCCAAAGCCATATTTTTTGCTGGCAATTCCCCCTTGATCTTTGCCCCCTTACGATCAATTCCTTCATAGCTGAAGATCGGCATCATCTGGCCTTTCTTTACTGCTGCCATACCTTTATCCTTATTTTAGATCAGCATCCGATCATTCGCTGGTGACACGATTGACTTCCTGTAAAGAAGTCACCCCCTGCATCACCTTGATTAAACCTGACCGGCGTAAATTGTTAAAACCTGCACGTGCGGAAGCATCGGCAATTTCAAGTGCATTACCGTCCTCCATAATAATTCTGGAAATTTCGGGCGTTACTTTCATAACTTCATAAATACCGACACGACCTTTATAGCCTTCGCGACACTCATTGCAGCCCACCGGTTCATAAATTTGGAACTCAGGTTGCTGCAAGTCGGTTTCGGTAAAACCCATCTCCAGTAAGCTTTGTTTCGGAATATCGGCAGGTTTTTTACATTGTGAACACAGGCGACGTGCCAACCGTTGTGCAATGACCAGGTTGACTGAAGTGGCAATATTGAAAGAAGGCACCCCCATATTGCGTAAACGGGTCAAAGTCTCAGGCGCACTATTGGTATGCAGCGTCGACATCACCATATGACCGGTCTGCGCAGCTTTAATCGCAATCTCGGCAGTTTCCAGATCCCGGATCTCACCGACCATGACGATATCCGGGTCTTGACGTAAGAAGGACTTCAGTGCGGCAGAGAAGGTCAGGCCAACTTTATTATTAACGTTGACCTGATTAATCCCTTGCAAGTTAATCTCGACCGGATCTTCCGCTGTGGAAATATTGGTATCTTCACGATTCAGGATATTCAAACCGGTATAAAGTGAAACGGTTTTACCGGAACCCGTCGGGCCGGTAATTAGCAGCATCCCTTGTGGTTTGTCGAGTGCCTGCATAAACAGTTCTTTTTGTTCCGGTTCATAACCCAATGCATCAATCCCCAGCATCGCACTGGATGGATCCAGAATACGCAGTACCAGCTTCTCACCAAACAGTGTAGGGAGAGAGTTGACACGGAAATCAATGGCTTTGTTTTTGGATAATTTTAGTTTAATTCGACCATCTTGTGGTACACGTTTTTCTGAAATGTCCATTTGTGACATAACTTTAAGACGTGAAGACAAACGATTTGCCAGCTGTAGTGGTGGTGTTGCAATCTGGCGTAATACCCCATCGACCCGATAACGTACCCGATAGATTTTTTCATAAGGTTCAAAGTGTAGATCCGAAGCACCCATACGAATCGCATCGATGAGTAACTTATTTATATATTTGACAATTGGTGCTTCATCACCTTTATTGCTTTCATCATCTTCTTTATTCGGATCGGTGGATTCAACATCAACATCCAGATCAAAGTCTTCATCAAACTCAAACGTGCTTTCTTCAGTAAAATTCTGCTCGATCAGTTTTTCAAGTTTATTGTGTTCAACAATAATCGTTTCAATATTGAGTTTGGTGGAAAAACGGACTGCATCAATTGCTTCGATATTGGTGGGGTTACTGATCGCAACATATAAAATACTGGAATTTTTAAAAATCGGCAGGATGCGATGCTTGGTAATCAGCTTTTCATCAATCGCATCCCGCAAAATTTGGGCAGGATCATAGGCACTGATATCAAACAGCGGTTCGCCAAATTCGACTGAAATCGTTTCAGCAATGACGGTCGGGGAAAGCTGTTGCTGGTTAATTAACTCAGCCACGATATCGATTTTTTCTTGCTTGGCATGCGCCAACGCACTGCGCATATCTTCAGCCGAGATGACGCCTTCCTCGACCAAACGACGAATAAATCCGGTAAATCTTGGCGACCCCTGTAATGCTGTCATGCTATAAATGCCTACTCATCAAATTCTTTTAATTGCTATATTAAAATTATACGTTTGTTACGTAAAAATACCATAGCCAAGAGTGCTGCTCGCTTCCTCATCTCCAGTAAAAGCATGAACTGGTTAGAAGAAGTCCTCATTTTTTTAAGTGATAACAAAAAATAACCATTTTGGATAGTCTAAACTGAGAATGAGTGATAAGAAAACTATTCTTTTAATTTTCCAATTCCGTGTAGAATGTGCCCAATTCAAAATATGTAAATGAAATAGGTTAATTATGTCGGTTTCGACGATTACCCCTTGGGTGATAGGTAACTGGAAAATGAATCCAGTGCAGGCAGAGGCATTGAGCTTGGTGCGTGGTATTAAGAATTTGTTGGAAACTGCACCGATTGCTGAAGATCAATGTCATTTAGGTGTGGCACCGATTGCCATTGCCTTAAGCCAGATTCAGGCAGAGCTGTCATCTGCGGTTCGTCCGATTTATACCGTAGCACAAGATGTTTCACGTATTTCAGGAACGGGTGCCTACACCGGTGAAGTCAGTGCTGAATTACTCGCAGACAGCCAAATCCAGTATGTACTGGTGGGTCATTCTGAGCGCCGTGAAATATTTACGGAAAATGCTGATATTTTAAATGCTAAAATCAAGAATGCCTTAAGTGCCGGTTTGACGGTAATTTATTGTGTCGGTGAAAGCCTGGAACAACGTGAATCCGGGCAGGCAGAAGCTGTCGTATTGCAACAAATTTGTGATATTGCTGCTGTGGTTGAAGCCGAACAATGGAAAAATATCGTGATTGCCTATGAGCCGATCTGGGCGATTGGTACAGGTAAAACAGCTTCTCCTGAAGATGCACAGGCCATGCATGCACAAATCCGTCAAGGTTTAAGCCAGATTACGGGCTATGGCGAGAGTATGGCGATTTTATATGGTGGTAGTGTCAAGCCGGAAAATGCAGTAGAGTTAGCAGCCTGCCCAGATATCAATGGGGCATTGGTCGGTGGTGCATCACTCAATGCTGAGTCGTTCCATAAAATTGCTCATGCATTTGCAAATACACAATAATTAGGAGTTCAGCATGCAAACTTTTGTGCTGGTAGTACATATTATCTTAGCTGTTTTGATGATTGTCTTGATTTTGGTTCAGCATGGTAAAGGTGCAGATGCTGGTGCCTCTTTCGGTGGCGGTGGTGCAGCGACAGTATTTGGAGCTTCAGGTTCGGGTAATTTCATGACCCGTTTAACTGCGATTTTTACTGCACTGTTCTTCGTGACCAGTCTGACTTTGGCGATTTTGGCCAAGCAACAAACCTCGAATGCCTATAGTTTGGGATCTGTTCAGTCTGCGCCGACCGCACCTGTGCAATCGAATGAAAGTTCACCAACTGCACCAGAAACGACCGAATAGTTTTAATTAGTCCTTTCTTTTTTTCAGTGATGCGACTAGAATGCGTCACAGCTGCGGTGGTGGTGGAATTGGTAGACACGCTACCTTGAGGTGGTAGTGCTTTCGGGCGTGGGGGTTCAAGTCCCCCCTTCCGCACCAACTTATAATCCAGAAATTTAAGTTGGTGTATGCAGCTGAAAAAACTTCTGTTGATGCGGGATGGAGCAGTCTGGTAGCTCGTCGGGCTCATAACCCGAAGGTCGTTGGTTCAAATCCAGCTCCCGCTACCAATCAATCCTTTTTAAAGACGCAAACTTTCAAGAGGCAGCTTAAACCAGTATTAAGCTGAGAAATATAATTTGCATGTTGTTGCGGGATGGAGCAGTCTGGTAGCTCGTCGGGCTCATAACCCGAAGGTCGTTGGTTCAAATCCAGCTCCCGCTACCAATCTTTTAAAGATGCAAACTTTAAAAGCAGTTTAAGTTTTTTTAAACTGAATGTTATTTGTACGCTGATGCGGGATGGAGCAGTCTGGTAGCTCGTCGGGCTCATAACCCGAAGGTCGTTGGTTCAAATCCAGCTCCCGCTACCAATTTTCAGCGACAGATGACAAATATGCAGAATGATGTGGTTTTGATTGAAAAGTTCTCATCTTTTGTATATAATTTTTGCACGTTGATGCGGGATGGAGCAGTCTGGTAGCTCGTCGGGCTCATAACCCGAAGGTCGTTGGTTCAAATCCAGCTCCCGCTACCAAGTTTCTAAAAAGAGGCTCACAACAAGGTGGGCCTTTTTGCACAGTGGGATTTGAAAAAATCTTAAATTGTGCATTAATTGGGGCGATTTACGCCCTTTTTTATTGGCTATCGTGTAGTGTCGACATTATTTGGTCAAATCTCCATGTTTCACTACTACTATAGTTTGTATTGGTTTGTAGTGGTCAAATAGATCATAAAATCGCACCAGATGACGAGAGTAAATGAAGCTATCAAATAAAACTCAAGCACTTCAGGACTTGATTGCACCAGCAGTTGAAGCCTGTAATGTAAACCTTTGGGGGATCGAATTCCTGCCACAGGGTAAATGTTCGTTATTACGTATTTACATCGACAAGCCAGTCGATGAGAGCGTTGCACCAGCAATCAATGAAGATGGTGAAGAAGAGCAGGGGCGTGGTATTGGCGTTCAGGATTGTGTGCGTGTCACGCAGCAAGTGGGCGCAATGCTGGATGTTCATGATCCGATCTCGGGTGAATATTCACTTGAAGTATCTTCGCCAGGCTGGGACCGTCCATTCTTCCAGCTCGAGCAGATGTCAGGCTATATCGGTCATACCGTAGCACTACGTTTGATCAGTGCGGTAGATAACCGTCGTAAATTCCAGGCCAAACTGGTTGCTGTCGATCTTGAAAATGAAATGATTCAGGTTGAAGTAGAAAAGCAACAGGTATTGGAGATCGACAGTCACAATATCGATAAAGCAAATTTGGTCTTCCAAGATTAATTTAATAAATAAAAATTTAACGAATAGGTGACGTATGGCACGTGAAATTCTGACCGTCGTTGAAACGGTTAGTAACGAAAAAGGTGTACCTCGTGAAGCGATCTTTGAAGCGCTTGAGCAAGCTTTAGTTGCTGCGACAAAGAAAAAATTCTACGAAGGAACACATTCGGAAGAAGCACGTTTACGTGTGGAAATTGATCGTAAAACAGGTGACTATCGTACTTTCCGTCAGTGGGAAGTGGTTGCAGACGAAGACCATGAAATGCCAGCTTGTCAGGATGCCATCTCTGATGTCGATCCGGCAAAATGGTCGATTGGGGACATTCGTGAGCTTGAAGTTGAATCGATTGACTTCGGTCGTATTGCAGCGCAAATTGCCAAGCAAGTGATCGTACAGAAGATCCGTGAAGCAGAACGTGCACTTGTAGCCGATGCTTACGAATCTAAAGTCGGCGAGCTGATCTACGGTGAAGTGAAAAAACAAACCAAAGACGGTTTTATCATTGACCTAGGTGACAATGCTGAAGCGTATCTTGCTCGTGAAGAAATGATTCCGAAAGAAATCCTTCGTCCGAAGCAACGCGTGAATGCAATTCTGTTTAATGTCAACCGTGAAGGTCGTGGTGCGCAGTTACAACTGTCACGTGCTAAACCGGATATGCTGATTGCATTGATGAAGAAAGAAATCCCTGAGATTTCTGAAGAAATCATTGAAATTAAAGCGGCGGCTCGCCAACCAGGCGTTCGTGCTAAAATTGCAGTGAAAACCAATGACCACCGTATTGACCCGGTGGGTGCTTGTATTGGTATGCGTGGTACCCGTATTCAGGCTGTACAGCAAGAGCTCAATGGCGAGCGTATTGATGTGGTAGTTTGGTCGGATGATCCTGCGCAATATATCGCAAGTGCATTGGAACCAGCAGATGTATCGAGTATTGTCATCGATGAAGATGCACGTACTGCAGATATCATTTTCGCAACCAGCGATCAGTTGGCACGTGCGATTGGTTCACAAGGTCAGAACGTTCGTCTGGCATCTGAATTGACTGGCTACAAGCTGGACATGATGCTGGAAGAGGAATACTACGCCCGTCAACAAAACGAAGCGCAACAATATCTGGACATGTTTGTTACCCGTCTGGATATCGCGGAAGATTTGGCGATGGCATTGGTAGAAATGGGCTTCACCTCGCTTGAAGAAATTGCTTATGTCCCTGCAGAAACGTTTGATGAAATCGAACTGGATGCGGAACTGGTTGAACTACTGCAAAGCCGTGCGAAAGAAATTGCACTTGCTGATGCATTACAACAGCAAGAGAACATACAAGCGCCAAGTGAAGAACTTGTTGCAATGGAAGGCATGACAGTAGAGATCGCGCAAGCGCTAGCAGCTCGTGGTGTGGTAACAGTGGATGATTTAGCAGATCAGGCGACTGACGATATCGAAGATATTGAAGGTTTGGGTGCTGAGAAAGCAGGTCAACTCATTATGAAAGCGCGCGAATCATGGTTTAACTAGGAGGTAGTATATGACGGACAAGTCGATTAAAGAGTTAGCCCTCAATGTGGGTCGTCCAGTTGAGAAGCTCCTAGAGCAGGTTCGTGAGGCAGGTTTACCACAGCGTAAAGCTGACGATATTATTACCACCGAACAACAAGACAGCTTGATGAGCCATGTGAAAAAGTCACAGGGTTCAGAAAGCCAAGCAGGGCAAATCACGTTGAAACGTAAAACGACTAGTACGGCTAAAGTAGCCAGTACTTCAGGTAAGGCGAAAACGATTAATGTAGAAGTTCGCAAGAAGCATACATTTGTTAAGCCGGATCCAGAACAGATCAAAGCAGAAGCATTGGCGAAAGCCAAGGCTGAGCAACAGGCCAAAGCTGCGCCTGAACAGAATACAGCGCAAGCTGCTTCTGCTGAAGCTCCAAAAACTGGCGTAAATAACGCGAATAAAGCTTTAGAGGCGATGCGTGCTGCTGCAAAGCAAACCAGCGACAAGCAAGAAGTTTCTAAAGCTGCAGTTGTGGTAAAACGCAAATCAACCAACAAGCCGATTGTGAAGCAAGTTGTTAAACCAACTGAAACCGCTGAACAGAAAAAGGCACGTGAAGCAGAAGCAGCAAAATTAAAAGCTGTTGAAGAAGCGGCACGTCGTAAAGCGGCTGAAGAAGCGCAGCAACGTACGCTTGAACAAATGCGTCAAATGGCGTCCAAGTACACCGCGGAAGATACCACTGCAACGATTCGTGTTGTTGATGATTCTCCTCTGGCTGCCGGCCTTGTTGGTCAGGCATATGAAGACTCTTTTGCCAAAGAAGACCGCGAAATCAAACGTGGTACGAATACGCCGAGCGCGCGTGCACCTAAAAAAGGTGGTCGTCGTGGTCAGGAAGAGCAAAGCTTCAGCAAACAGCCTAAGCGCGGTTTAAAAACTAGCCAGGGCAACAAGCACGGCTTCGAAAAACCTGTGAAAAAACAGGTTTACGATGTTGAAATCGGTGAAACGATTGTCGTTGCTGACTTGGCTGCGAAAATGGCAGTTAAGGTTCGTGAAGTGATTAAATCACTCATGAAAATGGGTGAATTGGTTACTCAGAACCAGGCGATTGATCAAGAAATTGCTGCACTTGTTGTTGAGGAAATGGGCCATAACCCGGTACTGGTTTCTGATACACAAGCTGAAGATAACTTGCTTGAAGCAGCTGAAGAAGCACGTGGTGCGCAATCTACGCGTGCGCCTGTTGTTACCATTATGGGTCACGTTGACCATGGTAAGACATCGCTGCTTGACCGTATTCGTCGTGCCAAAGTGGCTGCTGGGGAAGCGGGCGGTATCACACAGCATATCGGTGCTTACCATGTAACTACTGATAAAGGTATGATTACATTCCTTGATACTCCGGGACACGCAGCATTTACTGCAATGCGTTCACGTGGTGCGAAAGCAACAGATATCGTGGTTCTGGTTGTTGCAGCAGATGATGGTGTAATGCCACAAACTGCAGAAGCAATTGACCATGCACGTGCTGCAGGTACACCAATCATTGTTGCAATCAACAAGATGGATAAAGAATCTGCTGATCCAGATCGCGTATTGAATGAATTGACTGTGAAAGAAATCGTGCCAGAACAATGGGGTGGTGACGTTCCAGTAGCAATGGTTTCTGCACATACTGGTCAAGGCATTGATGAACTTCTTGATATTATTTCGATTCAAGCTGAACTTCTAGAGCTTAAAGCATCGGAAGAAGGCGCTGCACAAGGTGTCGTAATTGAAGCACGTGTAGACAACAGCCGTGGTGCGGTAACGTCTATTCTGGTTCAAAACGGTACATTGAAAGTAGGTGATCTCGTTCTTGCCGGTTCATCTTATGGTCGCGTTCGTGCGATGACGGATGAAAATGGTCAGCGTATCAAATCTGCAGGTCCTTCGATTCCGGTGGAAATTCTGGGTCTTCCAGAAGCACCAATGGCGGGTGACGAAGTTCTTGTGGTGAGTGACGAGAAGAAAGCACGTGAAGTTGCCGATGCGCGTATGGATCGTGAACGTCAAAAACGTCTTGAGCGTCAATCTGCAATGCGTCTTGAAAACATCATGGCGTCTATGGGCAAGAAAGATGTGCCTATCGTGAACGTTGTGTTGAAAACTGACGTACGTGGTACCTTGGAAGCATTACACGTTGCACTTGCTGAGCTTGCGACTGACGAAGTTAAAGTACGTATCATCGGTTCTGGTGTAGGTGCGATCACTGAGTCTGACGTGACACTGGCTGAATCTTCAGAAGCAGTTCTACTTGGCTTTAACGTACGTGCGGATAACGCTGCGCGTCAAAAAGCAGATGCAGACAGTATCGACATTCGTTATTACTCAATCATCTATCAATTGATTGATGATGTGAAAGCAGCAATGAGCGGTAAGCTTGCACCTGAACATCGTGAAACGATTCTGGGTGTTGCACAAGTACGTGAAGTATTCCACTCAAGTAAGTTTGGTGCGGCTGCGGGCTGTATGGTACTTGAAGGCGTATTGCATCGTAACAAACCGATTCGTGTATTACGTGATGACGTGGTTGTGTTCCAGGGCGAGCTTGAATCTCTTCGTCGCTACAAAGAAGTGGTTGAAGAAGTTCGTGCCGGTATGGAATGTGGTCTTGCGGTGAAAGGCTATAAAGACATCAAAGCACTTGATAAGATCGAAGTGTACGATGTTCAACTGATTAAACGGAGTCTTTAATGGCGGGTAGTCAACGTCTGAAGCGTATGGCGGATACAGTACAACGCGAGTTGTCCGAACTGATCCGTCAGGAGCTGAAAGATCCACGCTTAGGTGGTCTGGTGACCATCTCTGCGGTGAAGGTGAGCCCAGACCTGGGATATGCGGAAGTTTATGTCACTGTGATGGGACGTGAACTTGGCGATGAGCAAAGCCAAGAGGCCAATAAAGAAACTCTGGATGTGTTGAACAAAGCATCTGGTTTCCTGCGCCACGAGCTGAGTCGTCGTATCAAAACCCGTATTACGCCTCGTCTACGTTTCCATTACGATAAGACCAATGCATATGGTAACTATATGTTTGGTCTGATCGCTGAAGCAGTGAAGGACTTACCTGAAGCTGAAGCAAAAAAAGATGATGAATAAGTTTTAGGACTAAAAAAGCCAACTTCGGGTGGCTTTTTTTATCTCTCTATTTTGAGATTTGGGAGAACTGGAATCGCTTGCTCAATTAATCTAAATCATCATTGCGATTGATTTTCTTTTCATAAAAGGTACGACGGCGTGAACGCTGCCAAGGCAGGGGGCGTTCTAGCGTTTCCGGTACTTCACCACTCAAAGAACGTAAACGCAAATGTAATGCAGCCTGTGCCATCAGATTGGCAGATACTGGCGCAGTGATAAAGGCGAACAGGGTAATCAGCACTTCAGCAAAACCGAAACGGCCATACATGGCAGAGAAAATCATCGCCGCAATTAAAAAACTGCCGAGGCCCAAAGTACTGGATTTGGTCGGTGCATGCAGACGCATGAACAGATCGGGTAAGCGCACCATCCCGATTCCGCCAACCAGCATAAAGAAAGCACCAATCAATAGAAAAATCGACACCAGTATTTCTAAAATTAAAGACATTTAAAAACTCCTAGTCGATGACATGGCCAGTGGTGAAATAACGCGCCAAGGCTGCGGTAGAGACAAAGCCCAGCATCGCGACCAAGAGAGCGCCTTCAAACAGAAATGTGCTGCTCCAGTAAATACCCAAAATCACCACCAGACAGGTGGCATTTAGGAACAGGGTATCCAGTGCCAACAGGCGATCAACAATAGAGGGACCGGTAATCAGCCGGATCAGACACAGTAACATGGAGATGGTGACCGCACCCAGACAAATCAATAATGCATAAGGTAGAATTGTCATGCTTTTTCTCCTGATCGTGCATTAAAAATCTCAATGAGCGGGCGTTCATAGCGCTGCTTAATCAGCTCGATTTCGGCCGCTTCATCATCTGTGCTTAAGGCATGTACCAGAATATCACCACGATCCTGGTCAATCCCTGCAGATACCGTGCCCGGTGTAGTGGTAATAATCATCGCCAGCAAGGTGTTGACTTCTTCATGTTCGGTATCTAAAGGCACACGGAACCATTTTGGATGCAGATTCTTCGTCGGTCCTAGCACCAGTTTGGCCACTTTAATATTGGCTACAACAATGTCCCAAACTACGACAAAGAACAGGCGCAGGGCAGGAGTCCACTGGATATTCGGGGTATAGTCAATAAAGGGTTCGACCATACGTGGAATGATCACCGCGAGTAGCAAGGCCATCAGCAATGTTCCAGCGTCCAGGCTGTGTGCCAGTAAAACCCAGCTCAGTCCCACAATCACAGAAACCAGCGGATGCGGGAACCAGCGTTGAAATAATGATTCAGCCATTAAGGTCCCTCCGCCGGTTTAAGTTGATTATCATCATATTCGGTCTGTTCAATGTGCTGCTGGTCAATCTGGCGTTGCTTGAATTCAGAAATATTTTCACCCTTCAAGGTCGCTTCTGAAATCACATAAGGAATTAGATGCGCATTAGGATCTATCACCTCACCACCATATTTGGTTTCTGGCAAATACTTCGGATCGAATGGCTGGACGCTAATAAACTGACCTTCTGCATCCGGTTTTAACAGCGCGGCTTCATAGACCGAATTGTTTTTGATCTGTTCCGCAGTCTGATAATTATATTGATAGATCGGTCCGGCAAACACCACGTAGGCGGTTAAGCCTGCCAGCAATATATAAATCACCCGGTCATTGCGTGCCGGTGCTTTACTCGGTAGGGCTTCATATTTATGAAACTCTTCAGAATCAAGATCATCTTCAGGTCTGCTCGAACGCCAGAACAGGATAAAACCGACCCGGGTAAAAGCCAGAATACTGAGAAAACTTACCAGCAAAATGGTCAGGATAATAATCATCTGATAATCTGAATTAGCAGAAGCCTGCAAAATAAAGACTTTACCGAAAAATCCACTAAACGGTGGCAGGCCTGCCATCATCAAGGCGATGATGAAATAGACAATCGAAACTAGCTTATTCTGTTTCATCAGTGGGGCGATTTTAAAATGATCTTTAAATTCACCGCGCTGCGAGGTAATCCAGCCCGACAGAATATAAAATGCGGCCGCAATCAGGGTACTGTGTACCAGATAATACAGCGCACCCGCCCAGGCTGCAGTATTATTCAGGCCAATGGCCACCAGAATCGTTCCGACTGAAGACAGCACCATAAAACCGACAAAACGGCGCAGACGTTCGGTGCCAATTGCACAGATTACCCCATAGACGGATGTGACCAGACCAATCACCAGCAGACAGTTCATCAGAATCTGATGGCTATATTCATCATCAAAAACCGTGCCGTTGATACGCAAAATTGCATAAATCCCGACTTTAGTCATGATAGTAAAGAGCGCTGCTACAGGAGTCGTGGCCACCGCATAGGTTTTGGGTAACCAGAAACCCACCGGCAGCATTGCTGCTTTGATTCCAAATACCACGAAGAGCATCAAGCCACCGGCAACGGCCAGTTTATGCTGATCTTCTGCAAGTGTTGGCATCAAACGGGCCACATCGGCCATATTCAGGCTACCGACACTGCCATAAATCATCCCGAGTCCAATCAGGAATAGCGCAGACGCCAGCAGGTTAATGGTGACATAGTGAATTCCCAGCTGAAAACGTGCCTTACCTTGTCCATGCAACAGCAGTACATAAGACGCCATCAGCAAAATTTCAAAGAACACAAACAGGTTGAACAAATCGCCTGTCAGGAATGCACCAGTCAGACCCATCAGCAGGAAATGCACCATGGCATGGAAATAACGGCCGCGTAAGTCCCATTCTTTGCTGGCATACCAGACCACAGGCAAGGCGAGCGCATAGGTCAACACCAGCATCATGGCCGAGAGCTGATCCAGCACCAGCACGATCCCGAATGGTGCTGCCCATTCGCTGAGGGTGTATACGCTGATTTGGCCCTCGCTGCTGTTTATCAGATAGCTAACGGCAATGATCAGGCCCAAGATTCCCGAGAGATGGCTGATACCACGACGCCAGGGTTGACGCCAGTCCGTGATCAGAGAGCCTGCACCCGGATTTCCCAAAAGTACCAAGGCAAAAGCGGTAAAGGCCGGCAAAAGAATGCTGAAAATAGGAGTATGTTGAGTCCAGAAATTGAGAAGATCAGTCATTAAGGCTCATCCTCACGTGGATCAATCTGGGGGATATCTTCTTTTGAGTCAACGTGGTCTGTTCCTGATTCGTAGCGGCTACGCAGTGCCAGTTGGACAATAAAGGCAGTGGTGGCAAAGCCAATCACGATGGCCGTCAGCACCAGTGCCTGAGGTAGAGGGTCAGTCACATTCGCGGCTTCGGTTAATACTGCAGGCGAATTCATCTGAATCCGGCCCATGGCAAATAAAAACAGGTTGACCGCATAACCAATCATGGCCAAGCCCAACACCACCGGGAAGGTACGCGCCCGCAGGATCAGATAAATGCCTGTGGCTGTCAGCAGGCCAATCGCAGAGGCTAATAAAAATTCTAAACTGATCATTCTATTATCCTCTTGGTACGGGGCCAGTCATGCTTGAGTGACGTGAATCGCCCAAGACCGAAATCATCAGCATGGTCGCACCGACAACAGTGACATAGACGCCGACATCAAACAGTGCAGCCGAAGCTAAATGCATTTCTCCAATGATGGGCGGAGAGACATAAATATGTGCACTGGTCAGGAATGGACGTGACCAGAACCAGGCCGCGACACCGGTCAAACCGGCAATGGTTAAGCCGACTCCAATCCAGATTTCATAGAGACGACCGGATTTAGCGCCCAGCAACTGTTCGGTTTTGTCCTGTCCCACTGCGATATATTGAATAATAAGTGCCAGTGACGTCACCAGTCCGGCAATGAATCCACCGCCTGGCAGGTTATGGCCACGCATAAAGATATACAGGCTGACTACCAGCGCGACCGGCAAAATCCAGGATGCGGTAATACGCAACATCAGCGGGGAAGGATTAAAACGATAGGTCAGTCCTTGGGTCATGGTGGTGCCATGCGCACGCATGCCATCCATCAGGCTCAGAACACCAATGGCTGCAATGCCGAGTACGGTAATTTCGCCAAAGGTATCGAAACCACGGAAGTCGACCAGAATCACATTCACCACATTGGTTCCGCCGCCCAGAGGAATGGACTGTTGCAGGAAGAACCATGAAATGGAATTGTGATCACGGGTCATGATCAGCCAGGCAATTGCCGCAATCCCGAGACCGCCGCCCAAGGCAATAATGGCATCGCGCCAGCGACGGGTCGGGCTCGATTCATACGGAGTTAATTGTGGCAGTAAAGATAAACTCATCAGTAGCAGAACAGTGGTGACCACATCGACCGTAATCTGGGTCAGCGCCAGATCGGGAGCCGAGAAGCCGATAAAGACCATGGTGACGACCAGACCGACTGCACCGCTAATGAGGACAGCTTTAATGCGCTCATGATGGAACCACAGCAGCATCCAGCAGGCGGAGAACAGCAGTAACCACAGGATAATCGCCAAGGCAGGAGCATGGGTCAGCTCGCGCGTACCCGTACCCACCGCATTGCTGAGTAATGGGAATCCCACCAGCCCGATGGTAAAAATCACAATCCACAATAAATAGCTTTGTAATTTGCCATTTTCAGTGGTACGGCGGAAACGGCGTGAATTCAGCAGCAAATTTTTCAAAAACAGGTCGAACAGCACCCGGCCCTGTAAGCGGCCCAGTTTTGGATCCAAGTCGATTTCACGTAAGGCGCCACCTTTGGCGAGAGAAAAGTAAAAGATTATTCCGCCGAGCAGAGCGATCACACTCATCAGCAGCGGCAGGTTGAAACCATGCCAAAGCGCCAGATGGGTACCTTCAAAATCAAAATTTTGGGTTGTCGCTTGAGTGGTGCTATTGACAATTTTTTCTACTAGAAGAGCGGGTAATAGACCGACTAAAATACATAAAATTGCCAATAAGGTTGCCGGTGCGCGCATACCAAAGGCAGGCTCATGTGCATCTTTATTTGGGACCTGTTTGCCTAGCGGACCATCGAAAAAGACTCCATGCACCAGTCGAATGGAATAAGCCACCGCAAAAATCCCGGCCAGTGTCGCGACAATAGCAGAGCCGACCATAAGTGGACCACTTAAACTGGCGACCAGTTCGGTAAAGAACATTTCCTTGGACAGGAAACCATTGGTCAAGGGTACACCCGCCATGGATGCTGCCGTGATCATGGTCAGCGTGGCGGTAAATGGCAGTAATTGCCACAAGCCAGACAATTTACGTAAGTCACGGGTACCAGATTCATGATCGATGATGCCGGCAATCATAAACAGTGCCGCTTTAAAGGTGGCATGGTTAATAATGTGGAAAATCGCTGCTGCAACAGCCAATGGTGAACCAATCCCGAGCAGACACATGATCAGACCTAAATGGCTGATGGTGGAATAGGCGAGCAAGCCTTTCAGGTCTTCCTTAAAAATGGCAAAGAAGGAGGCCATGCACAGGGTAAACAGACCAACAAAGGTCACAATATTATGAAACAGTGCAGCGCCGGCAAAGATCGGGAGCAAACGTGCGACCAGGAATAAACCGGCTTTGACCATGGTGGCCGAGTGCAAATAGGCAGAGACCGGTGTCGGTGCAGCCATGGCATTCGGCAACCAGAAGTGGAACGGGAACTGCGCACTTTTGGTAAAGGCACCAAGTAAAATCAGCAACAAGGTTGGAACAAATAAATGATGGGACTGAATCTGCTCAGTCATCGTCAGGATTTGGTCAAGCTGATAAGTGCCGGTAATTTGACCAAGCAGGACAAAACCGCCCAGCATCGCCAGACCACCCATTCCGGTAATGGTCAGGGCCATACGCGAACCACGTTGCGCCGCTTCGTAATTGCTCCAGTAACCCACCAGCAGGAAAGATGAAATACTGGTCAGTTCCCAGAAAATCAATAAGATAATCAGGTTATTCGACAATGAAATTCCGAGCATCGCCGCCATAAATAGCATCAGCAGGAGATACAGTTTGCTCAGTGAATTTTTTGGATTGAGATAATAATAGGCATAAATATAAATCAGTGTACCAATTCCGCTGATCAGCAAGGCAAACAGCAGTCCCAGAGAATCCAGGCGAAAACTGAAATCGATGCCGAGCTGGGGCAGCCAGGACCAGGTCTGGGTAATCACTGCACCATCAAATATGGCGGGCGCCTGACTCAATAATAATAAGAAACTGCTGAGGCTGACACCAATTGCCCCTAAAGCCGTTACCCCGCGCGAAAATTGCTTCAGCCACGAGACAAGGGTTGTGCCTAATACTAACGGTAACAATATAATAATCGGCAGCACACTCGTATCCATTGTCATGATTTAGGTTTTGATCAACCTAAGGTGAATCTTTATCTTTCAAGGATTACAGGACCCCAAGGAGCGACCCAAACTTCTCAATCTTGAAAGCCAAAAGAATATTCAAAAAGAATATAAAACAGTTGTATTGCGCAACTTATAAACGATAGCAAATTCCGATTTTACAATGAAATTCGCAAATAAAACCGATCATATTACAGGATAACAACAACATCAACGTTTTTATGTGGAACTTATAAATTATACGCCGGCTCGGATTTAACAGGCGCTGCATGCTTAAACAGATCATCCAGAAATGACCGAAAATTAAGATTAAATTGCAGGCATTGATTGTAAATTTGACTCAAAATAGTTTAATCAGGGCAAAAAGAGAATGCTGAAAAGGCTTCCTTGTTTACTCAAACAGTCGCTCTTATTTTTTTGAATCTGTTTAGAGCGACTGAGGTAGCGTCGGATGATGCTCCTGAGCAAGTAAAGCGAGCAATTCTTGTTGCTGTTCCGGATTTAACTGTTGTTGAATCATTTGCAATACAGCAAGCGGTGTGATGGGTTCGGTGACCGTTTCCAGTAAAGTATCTTCAGGCGAGATATCTTTATTTCGCTGCAATTCCAGCTCTGCGTAGATCTGATCAAACTGGGTTTTCATACTTTCAAGATGAATGGGGTGCAGCTGTTTATTTTCCAGTTTCAGACATTGAAAGCCTTGCGCCTGTTCCAGTAATTCAGGCCGGTTGCCGGTCGCAATAATCTGCAAGTTAGGAAAAGCCTGATGCAGGCGTGACAGGATCACTGCTGCCATCTCCTGATCCAGTTGATGATCAATTGCATCAATCAACAAAACGCCTGTACCTTCCTGACACGGGAATAAACTGTTGGTATTCAACAGACAAAGCCGCCGTACAATGTCACCCACCAGCGCAATCCAGTTGCGGATACTGTTGGGCAGTTGCTGGAACGTGAAAGTTTGTTGCTGATAGGTCACCATCAATTGCAGCTTGGGCTGATATTTTAAATAAATTTGACTGACTTCTGGCAGGATCAGTGACAGAGCCTGTTTTAAAGCGGTGAGATTCGGTGCATGCAGATGTGCCTGGGCTTTCTCGATCTGCCGGGCCAGTTCATCTGCGCGAATGTTTTCAGACTGCTGCAAGGCACGCGACAAAATCTGATCCATAATCTTGGCACTTTGCGCATTTTCAATATCACTGATTTCACGAAACCATTCAAAAAAACGGGCAAAGGTGGTGAAAGGAATCGCAGCGATTTCATAAGCATGTGCGGACTGGAGAATGGCCGGGTTATTTTTGCTGAGCAGATTGACTTCATTGGTAAAGCGTTCAGCCGGATAATAGGCAATTAGCGGCAAACCGAGCAGGGGATCGTGCAAGCGGGCTTTGTGATACAGGCTGAGCATGCTTTCAAGCTGTGAGGTTTCTGCTTTGCTAAAACCCAGACCCTGACTGTTTAGGGTCTTGTAGATTTGCCATGAACAGCTTTGTAGGTTCGCAGGCTCAGACTGACTGGATTCTGGCAAGCTGCCCATCTCTTCAGGAAAACCAATCCGGATGTCAATTTTGGATTGCAGCCGGTTTTGCATGATGTCCTGATCTTGCATCACCAGACCTGCAGCACGGCTGTCGCGATAACGGGCTGCAAACCAGGTCAGTGCCTGATAGCTAAAACGTAAAAGCGTAGTTTTGCCAGTTCCCTGATTGCCCAGAATCAAGGTGGCCGGGCATTGCGGATAATTAAACTGAAGCTGAATGTCGGAAAAATGCAGTGTGTGTTTCAGTTGAAACGCTTGGATGTGCATAGATCACCTGTCCCATGATGTTTACATCCATGCCATGCACTTTAACCGACTGCCTGCCGAAGCGACTGCGGCATCTTGATTTTCAGTTGCTGAATCAGGTCATAAATGTGATGAATATTTAAACTCACTTTAGCACGTGTACAGGCCACGTAAAGTAATCTTAATTCTTCATCACTAATTTTATGGTCTTTTTCATTCAGCTTAAACTGATAGTCATCTTCAATATGAACCCGATCCCATTCCAGACCTTTGGCCTTGTGTGCCGTGGAAATAATATAGTCGGCCTGGGCAATTGGTGTGATTTTAGCCAGAGCTTTTTTCAGCGGATCGGTGCCATGTTCGTCCACCAGTTTGACCAGTGGCTTGATGTCACTGCCTTCATTAGTTTCACAGTATTCATGGACATCATGCCAGGAGTTGAACCAGGCCAGTTCCGGCACATCAACCACACGTTTGCCCTGTTTCAGCATGGCAGCCGCATCGACAAAACGATTCAGTTTGACGTGATCGGCTTGCAGGCTGACTTTATCGCCACGAACTAAACCCGCTAATAACAATTCCATTGCACGAGCATTGGTCCGGCATAAAATTGCATCGCGCATTTTGGTATGCGGTTTATTCACGACTTTAGAGTCTAATTGCGGATTGCCGAGTAAAGGCACAGTTTCATTTAAGGCACCTAAAATGGCATTGGCATTCAGGGCAATTTCAGGACCAAAACGAAATGAGGTGGTCAGGCGCGATTCAGGTAAGGGCAGTTGCTGCATGGCATTGACTGCGCCACGCCAGGCATAAATCTGCTGATGCGCGTCTCCGACATAAATCACCTGGGTGCTGCGCTGTTTCAGTAGAATTCCCAGCATTAAGGGATCGGCATCCTGAGCTTCATCGAATAGTACATAATCGGCCGGGATATTTGGCTCGGACAGCGCCCAGAGCTTCAGATAAATGTCATGACCGATGCCGGCCTGATGATTTGGATCAATCGACTCTAGCCAGCGTCGTTCGACTGCCGGATAAAGTTTCTTCTGTAAAGTCTCGATATCATCCGGATGCAACCAGCTCGGCGCCTGAATATGCCGTGGGGCAGGGTATTGCGAACTGGTCGAGCAGAAATAGCCGACCGCATTGGCAACCAAACTTGCCAGACGCGAAGGCATCAAGACATATTTTTCATAACGCCCACCCATCATACGGCGCATGGTCATCGGTTCAAGCCGGTATTCTTTGGCAATAAAACTTGGACTCAAGCGTGGCAAGCGCAGTTTGTCGGTGACTCCACGTGGAACACTGCGAAATGCCAGCGAGTGAAAAGTACGGCAATCGACACCCCGGTGAAACTTGGCCTGTGCTTCACTGGCAATGGCCTTGTTAAAAGCCAGATACATGCCACGTCTTTGTGGCATGGCATCACTGATCATTTGCAGGGTCGTGGTTTTACCTGTGCCTGCATAGGCAATCACTTTAAAGGATTTGCCCAGACGTGCGTTATCAATGGCAGTGGCCTGCTCATAGGTCGCGGTCGGTTTTTTTAAATCAGACACAGATGAATTCAAGGCTTAATGCTGACGGTTGGCTTTTTCGACCAGACCGGACAAGCCTTGGCGGCGTGCCAGTTCATTTAATACCAATTGCACATCCAGGTCGAAATAACCCAGCATCACGATGGTATGGAACCACAGATCTGCCACTTCATAGATCAGATCATTTTTATGGTCTGCCGAAGCGTCCTGATCAAAGTCTTTGGCTGCCAGCACGGTTTCAAAGCTTTCTTCACCGACTTTTTCCAGAATCTTGTTCAGGCCTTTATGATACAGCTTGGCCACATAAGAGGAGTCCGGATCGGCCTGTTTGCGTTCTGCCATCATCTGGCCCAGATAAGACAGGACTTCGACCTGCTCAGATTGCGCGGTTGACGCTTGCATCGCCAGCGTATGCGGATTCGTGGATTTTTCACCATAAATCGCAGACGGATCTTTCAGCTGTGCATCGACAATTTCCCAGCCCATTGGCGTGAGCTTGCGATAGAAACATGATTCACGGCCGGTATGGCAGGCAATACCACCATGCTGTTCAATTTGCAGCACAATCACGTCGGCATCACAGTCCAGACGGATTTCATGTACGGTCTGAAAATGTCCTGATTCTTCGCCCTTATGCCATAACTTGCTGCGTGAACGAGAGAAATACACTGCCTGATTTTTTTCGGCAGTTAAAGCCAAAGCTTCACGGTTCATCCAGGCTACCATCAACACACGTCCAGTTTGATGATGCTGGGCAATGGCAGGGACTAATCCTTGTTCGTTAAATTTTACTTCATCGAGCCATTGCGCGTTGTTCATAAGGGTTTCCATCATTTCAATCAAAATATAAAAATACGGATAGGAAATATCCGCTGATAGTGTACGTGATCTCGCAGCATTTGCGGCAAAAATCTGTGTTGATCAGGACAGGCTGTGTCGTGGTTTTTTAAATCAGTCCACTTTATTTCAGATCTTGCAAAAATGAGACAGAGAAAAGCCGCCTGGTTGGCGGCTCGTATTGTGATTCAATTATCCGTATGAAAAATTACCAGTGTTCGCCCGGGAACAGACGTGCATATGCTTTTTGCACCAAGTTTAATTTTTGTGGCTGACCCACAGATGCAGTTGAACTTGGGAACAGGTTATAGCCAATCGACATCAAGACATTGTTGATATCCGGTGCAATTGAATAGGTAATGGAAGCCAGACGGCCCAAACCGGTCGCCACTTTCTTCGGACGTTTCACAATCGCATAGGCAATCAGGTCAGCCGCCTGTTCCGGAGAAAGCGTCGGTACATATTTATAGATTTTGGTCGGCGCAATCATCGGGGTGCGCACCAAAGGCATATAGATCGACGTGATTGCGATTTTATGCGAATGCACTTCTGCAGACAGGCAGCGGCTAAAGGCGTCCAGCGCAGCTTTTGATGCGACATAGGCCGAAAAACGGGTGGCATTGGCCAGTACGCCAATCGAACTGATGTTAATAATATGACCCGCGCGACGAATCATCATTTGCGGCAGGATATTCATCACCAGACGCACCGCGCCGAAATAGTTCAGCTGCATGGTACGTTCAAAATCATGAAAACGATCTACCGACTCATGTACGGCACGGCGAATCGAACGTCCTGCATTATTGATCAGAATATCAATATGATCGACTGAGGCAATAATCTGTTTGGAAACTTCATCAATCGCTTCCATATTGTTTAAATCACATGGAAAGATTGAGGCTTTGCCGCCTTTGGCTTCAATTTCTGATTTTACTTGTTCTAGGGTTTCCTGAGTACGGGCCACCAGTAAAACATGGGCACCTGCATCAGCCAGTTGATGTGCTGTCGTTAAACCAATACCGCTGGATGCACCGGTAATCAGGACGGTTTTACCTGCAACACGTTTTTCCAGTTGTTTGTGTAGTCTAGTTTTCACGTTTGTTATCCCTAATTTGAAGTCAGCGTTCAAATTATTTTTATTAAAGGTCTATGGCGCTCTAACAGAAGATGAGAGCGAAGGTGAGTCCAGATATGATAACCAATTCTTCAGGAAAATCTATAAATTAAAGTATTGAAATTAAAATAAAAATTAGAGTAATTGCTCTATTTGTGTTCACTCTTTCATTTAACTTTTAACATGAAAATAAAAAGTAAAGCAAGTGGCTGTTTTAGAAAATAAATAAAAAAACCTCACCAAAATGATGAGGTTTCGAAGCGGCTCGGGCACCTTTTTAAACGGCCGCCAGCGCCTGTTCCAGATCGGCAATCAGGTCATCACTATGTTCAATCCCAATGGATAAACGCACCATATCCTCACTGACGCCTGCCGATTTTAACTCTTCGGCATTGAGCTGACGATGCGTAGTAGTCGCCGGATGGCAGGCCAGACTTTTAGCGTCGCCGATATTGACCAGACGGGTGAACAATTGCAGGGCATCAATAAAACGTGTGCCGCCTTCGAGACTATGTTCTACCCCAAAGGTCAGAATGGCAGAAGGTTTACCTTTCACATATTTCTGTGCCAAGGCATGCTGTGGGTGATCTTTCAGGCCGGCGTAATTGACCCATTTCACTTTAGGATGTTTTTGCAGATATTCAGCGACTTTCAGTGCATTTTCGGTATGACGTTCCATACGCAAGCTTAAAGTTTCCAGACCTTGCAGAATCAAAAACACATTCTGCGGACTGATCGCAGCGCCGGTATTACGCAGTGGCACTACACGCGCACGTGCGATATATGCTGCTTCCCCCAAAACTTCGACATAGTTCACGCCATGGTAGCTTGGATCAGGCGTATTCAGGGCAGGGAAACGTTCAGGATATTTACCCCACGGGAATTTGCCGCTATCCACAATAATGCCGCCAATGGAATTGCCATGACCACCGATATATTTGGTCAGGGAATGCACCACAATATCCGCACCAAAGTCGAAAGATTTTTGTAGTACTGGGGTGGCAACGGTATTGTCGACAATCACCGGTACGCCATATTCATGTGCAATTTTAGCAATGGCTTCCAGATCAATAATATTACCCAGTGGATTACCAATCGATTCGACAAAGACCAGTTTGGTTTTTTCATCAATCAAGTCACGCAGACTTTCCGGCTTTTCATAATCAAAGAAACGGACTTCAATGCCCTGTTTTGGTAGGGTATGGGCAAAGAGGTTATAGGTACCGCCATATAGCGTTGACACAGAAGCAATGTTGTCACCCGCTTCCGCAATGGTCTGAATCGCATAAGTAATCGCAGCCATGCCAGAGGCCAAAGCCAGCGCGCCAATTCCACCTTCCAGTGCTGCGACACGTTGTTCCAGAACCGCAGTGGTCGGGTTCATAATTCGGGTATAGATATTGCCCTGAACCTTTAAATCAAAGAGATCGGCCCCATGTTGAGTATTGTCAAAGGCATAAGACGTGGTTTGGTAAATCGGCACTGCCACAGCTTTGGTGGTTGCTTCTGGGGTATAACCTGCATGAATCGCAAGGGTTTCTGCTTTATAACTCATTCTGTTTGATCTTCTTGTTTAAGTTTATGGCTTGAGTGTAGCATTTTCACATATGAGTAAAAGTGCAATTTTATTGAAATAAATATATGAAATATTCATATATCGACCTGGATTTGAGTCGTTTATTTTACTGAAAACAACTGTTTAAAAAAACATCATCAATAAACTTGTAACAATGCATTGAAGTTCATGGCAATGGCTTATGTTTTCGCAGCTTTCTGCGTATAATAGCCGATTATTTTTTCGCTCATTTTTGAGCTGGGGTGGTTGTTTTAACCCCATTTGGTTTTTCAGTTGAGGAGTCCTACGTGGCCCAATATATTTACACGATGAACCGAGTGTCGAAGATGGTTCCGCCTAAGCGCGAAATCCTGAAAGACATCTCCTTATCATTTTTCCCAGGCGCTAAAATTGGTGTGCTTGGTTTAAACGGTGCAGGTAAATCTACCTTGCTTCGTATTATGGCGGGCGTAGATAAAGATTTCTCTGGTGAAGCACGTGCGCAACCGGGTATAAAAATCGGTTATCTTGAGCAAGAACCACCTTTAGATGAAACTAAAGACGTTCGTGGTAACGTCGAAGATGGTTTACGTGAACCGCTTGATGCCTTGGCACGTCTGGATGAAGTCTTTGCTGAATATGCAGCAGAAGATGCGGATTTCGATGCACTTGCGAAAGAGCAAGAGAAGCTTGAAGCGATTATCCAGACTTGGGATGCGCATAACCTTGCGAACCAGATGGATCAAGCAGCTGCAGCATTGAACTTGCCTGCTTGGGATGCAGATGTATCTAAGCTTTCAGGTGGTGAACGCCGCCGTGTGGCACTTTGCCGTTTACTTCTGTCTAAACCAGACATGTTGCTTCTCGATGAACCGACGAACCATTTAGATGCTTCATCTGTATCTTGGTTGGAACGTTTCTTGAAAGACTTCCCGGGTACCATCGTTGCGATTACGCATGACCGTTACTTCCTGGATAACGTTGCAGAATGGATCCTTGAGCTTGACCGTGGTATGGGTATTCCGTATCAAGGTAACTACTCTTCTTGGCTTGAGCAAAAAAATGCCCGTTTAGAGCAAGAGAACAAGCAGGAAGAATCTTTTGCTAAAGCATTGAAAAAAGAACTTGAATGGGTTCGTTCAAATGCCAAAGGTCAGCAAAAGAAAAACAAGGCGCGTATGGAGCGTTTTGAAGAGCTTAACTCACGCGAATTCCAGCAACGTAACGAAACCTCTGAAATCTACATTCCACCTGGCCCACGTCTGGGCAACAAGGTTGTAGAAGTTGAAGGCATCAGCAAATCGTTTGGTGATCGCTTACTGTACAAAGATTTAACGTTCACAGTACCACCTGCTGCAATTGTGGGTATCGTGGGTGAGAACGGTGCAGGTAAAACCACGCTATTCCGTATGATGACTGGTGAACAGCAACCAGATACCGGTACGGTAACGCTGGGTGAATCGGTTAAAGTGGCTTATGTCGGTCAGATCCGTGACACGCTAGACAACAACAAAACTGTTTGGGAAGAAGTGTCTGGTGGTTTAGATATCTTGAAGATTGGTGATTACGAAATCGCATCTCGTGCGTATATCGGTCGCTTTAACTTTAAAGGCCAAGATCAGCAAAAACGCGTAGGTCAATTGTCAGGTGGTGAGCGTAACCGTTTACAACTTGCGAAAATCCTGCAAATGGGCGCAAACGTTATCCTACTCGATGAACCATCAAACGACTTGGATATCGAAACCTTGCGTGCACTTGAAGATGCCATTCTGGTATTCCCAGGTACTGTGATGGTGATCTCGCATGACCGTTGGTTCCTGGACCGTATTGCAACGCACATCTTGTCATTCGAAGGTGAAACACCTGAATTCTTCACCGGTAACTATGCTGAGTTTGAAGAATATCGCCGTAAGCGTGATGGTGATGATCTTGTAGCGAAGCGTCAAAAATATCGCAAAATCGGTGTTTAATCATCTCCGACTTTTGTAAATAAAAAAACCAGCCTCAGGGCTGGTTTTTTTATGTTTATTATATGGTGGAGGGTAAATTAGATTTCCCACTCATGATTACATTCACGGCATTTCCATTTCTTTTGGGTTTGCATGAATGCCTGCATTGAAATTTTAAAATCAGGTAAGTCCTTATAGAACATAAAGCCTGCGATCAAAGAAAGAATAAAGACGATCACAGTCGCAGTCTGTAAAGTGGTACCTGCACCATCGCCAAAAATCCACATCGCGATGCTAATAATCACCAGCAATAGCAACAGGAACAGGGCAGGAACCAGAAACATTAAGCTTTTAGGAACCACTGGACGTGGAGCTGCTTGACCTGGCTGGGCCACTGGCATGATTTTCGGGCTTTGACACTTAGGGCAACGATATTGCATTACAACTCCAAAATTCTAAATTACTGATTATTTTATCGGAAGATGCGAAGAAACCGAAATATTGCCCAACATAAAATATACAGGCAATAAAAAACCCAAGTCGCAATGCTTGGGTTTTTTATAAGATGACCATAATATATTATGGTCATCTTGAATATGGCGTCCCTACGGGGATTCGAACCCCGGTTACCGCCGTGAAAGGGCGATGTCCTAGGCCTCTAGACGATAGGGACAATTGAGGCAAATAACACAGCTAAAGCAAGACTTGATTTGGTGGAGTCAAGGAGGATCGAACTCCTGACCTCTACAATGCCATTGTAGCGCTCTACCAACTGAGCTATGACCCCAGTCTGTGTGAGCGCTATATTAGGGATATCGCGCTCACACGTCAACACAAAAATTAATTAAGCTTGATCAACTGCTTCATTTTTCGGCAACTTTAAGCTTTCATTGAGTTTTTCCCAGACTTTCAGCTCTTTTTTGCTTGGACCACCGACAATTTCCAGCGCATGACGTAAACGTGCAAAGGTTAAATCAGGACCAATGGTCACCATCGTTTGCATCACGGGTGTAGACGCAGTCGAACCGGCGATCGCAATAAAGAACGCAGGCATGAAATCACGTAACTTGATTTCCATCTGTGTCGCCAAGTCCATCAAGGTCTGGCTCACCGTGTCGTTATTCCAAGTATACAGGCTTTCTAAACGCCAAATTGCGAATTGAAGACTTTGACGTACCTGTTCATCCGACAGTTTCTTGCTTTCAAACTGTTCTTTAGACAGGGTCGGGAAGTGGTTGAAGTAATGCGCAGACCAATTTACTGCTTCAGACAGCAGGTTAATACGCGGTTGAATCGCAGCCGCAATTTCTTCTAACTTGGCACGATCTGCTTTCCAGGCCAATAATGTGTCTAGAAGTTCAGCCGGGCTGAGTGCCTTGATCCATTGACCGTTTAACCAGTTTAGTTTCTCGACATCAAAGATCGGACCACCAAGTGATACACGTTTGATATCAAAATGTTCAATCATTTCTGCCAGAGTGAATTTTTCACTTTCATCTGGCATTGACCAGCCCATACGACCTAGGTAGTTCAACAAGGCTTCAGGTAGTACACCGATGTCTCTATAGTAGTTAATTGAGGTCGGGTTTTTACGTTTAGACAGCTTAGATTTATCCGGGTTACGCAGCAGTGGCATGTGGCATAGTACCGGCATGTCCCAACCGAAATATTGATACAGTAACTGATGTTTCGGCGCAGATGGAATCCATTCTTCACCACGAATTACGTGGGTGATTTGCATCAAATGATCATCTACTACGTTTGCTAAATGGTAGGTTGGGAGGCCATCGGTTTTTAGCAGGATTTGCATGTCTACTTGCGCCCATGGAATTTCCACTTCGCCACGCAGCATGTCATTGAATTTACATACGCCTTCGGTTGGTACTTTCATACGGATGACGTGTGGTTCACCAGCGGCCAAACGACGCTCAACTTCTTCTTGAGTGAGATTCAGACCGCGACCATCATAACGTGGCGACTCACCACGTGCCTGCTGTTCTGCACGCATTTGATCTAGTTCTTCTGCAGTTGCAAAACAGTAGAAAGCATGGCCTTTCTCTACCAGTTCCAAGGCATAATTTTTATAGATATCCATACGTTCTGACTGGCGATACGGCGCATGCGGGCCACCGACATCAGGACCTTCAGACCAGTTCAGACCCAACCAGCGCAATGAATCCAGGATCATTTTTTCAGATTCAGACGTTGAGCGCAGTTGGTCAGTATCTTCAATACGAAGAATGAATTCACCACCATGCTGTTTAGCAAAACATAAGTTAAACAAGGCGATATAGGCAGTACCTACATGCGGAAAACCAGTAGGAGAAGGTGCAATACGAGTACGAACAGTCATAGCCGGATCTAATCTTAGATATAAAATTGCAGCTATTATAGCGAAAAAGCCACATCACTTAATGCTTTATTCAACATTGAATGATGTGGCTTTTAAATCCGGGAATATTCAGCGCTGTTGATGCTGATTAAGAATGAGCACTCGAAAAAATACTTTGGACAAAGCGGGTGAAGCGGTAATTCTGTTCTGCAAAGAAATTTTGCGAAGGTGCGACTTTAAATGCAGTCAAGACTTTTAGATTATCTTCTGTTTGAAGTGTTTTTTCAGTTTTTTGTTGCTGAATCGCTTTTTCAATCGGCGAAGTCTTGCTTTCAACAGTGCTTACTGCAGGCTTCGGCAAGTCTGTCTTCACAACGACGGCATGACCGAGTTGAATCGAGAACAAAATAATCAGGCTTAGGATGCTGGCTGTGAATAATGTAAATTTCATATCCAAACTTCCTCCTTACTTCTGGTTGGTTTTATTTTGTTAAAAATGTTTTTTTAATACTCTGTCTACAATTTAATCACAGTTGATCATAAAGAAGTAGAACCAAGTCACATTTTTTACAAAATAAATAATATAACTCTGTGGAAAATTACCAAAAATCGTAATTTCCTGTTTTGGTGGCCTATTTTTAACAGACAACTGTGAAGAGAACGTGAAGAACTGTCTTATATTGTAGCAGAAGATTACTTTTCTAGCAGAATATGTATCCGGATTTAATTGTTAAAAGATATCTCAAAATCAGAAATAGATTGTAGGTATTGTTATAAATACATGATTGTTATGTTTATTTTTGATTTGTATAGTGCAGGTCATATAAACAATGAGTTACATCAAATGAAAAAAATAATAGCATCCGCAATCTTGACAATTTCAGTGGGAACAGCAGTACAGAATTCCATTGCCAAAGATTTCCTGAATGTCTCTTATGACCCGACCCGTGAATTTTATCAGGAATATAACGAAGAATTTGGCAAGTTCTGGAAGCAGAAAACCGGACAAACGGTTAATTTTAAACAGTCGCATGGTGGCTCAGGCAAGCAGGCGCGTTCAGTGGTCGATGGTTTACAGGCCGATGTGGTGACTTTGGCTTTGGCCAATGATATCGAAGAAATCGTCAATGCAGGTTTAATTGAGAAAGGTTGGCAAAAAGAGTTTCCGAGTAATTCGGCACCTTATACGTCTACGATTGTATTCTTGGTGCGTAAAGGGAATCCAAAGCAAATCAAAGACTGGAATGATCTGACCAAAGCGGGTGTAGATATTATTACCCCAAACCCGAAAACCGGTGGCGCGCCGCGTTGGATCTATCTTTCTGCTTGGGGTTATGCACTGAAACAGCCCGGCGGTAATGATGCGAAAGCCAAAGAGCTGGTGAAAAAACTTTATCAAAATGTCAAAGTGCTCGACTCTGGTGCCCGTGGTTCACTGACGACGTTTGCCGAGCGCGGTATTGGGGATGTGCTTTTATCCTGGGAAAATGAAGCCTTGCTGGCGACCCAAGGTCTGGGTAAAGACAAGTACGATATCGTTTATCCATCGATTTCAATTCTGGCCGAGCCATCGGTAGCGATTGTCGATAAAAACGTGAATAAAAATGGCACTACCCATCTGGCAAAAGGCTATTTGAACTATTTATATTCACCAAAAGGGCAGGAGCTTGCGGCGAAATATTTCTTCCGCCCGCGAGATACTAAAGTCGCTGCCAAATATTCGGTTCAGTTCCCGAAAATCCAGACCTTCACCATTGATAAAGTCTTTGGTGGTTGGGCCAAAGCGCAAAAAACACATTTTGTGAATGGAGCGATTTATGACCAGATTTACAATGAAAAAAGATAAGTAAGCGGTAGTCTAAATAGAATAAGGAAAATGGCTAAAGTGTTATCCATTTTTTTTATATCTAATGCATAAAATTCTATATATTAGAGATAAGTAGAATAATAAATAGTATTTTTCTTTTAAAAACATAATATTAATGCAGAAAAACCTTTCATTTTATCGTGTTGTGATGTTGTAGGGTGAATTGCGATAAATGATTTTATTTCATATAGTTATATCTAATGAAGATAAACTCTGTGCTGCCATGAAAACTCAATTAAAATCGTTATTTAGTGCTGCCTTATTGGCGACTGGTTTGGGTATGACCGCGACTGCTTCACAAGCAGCAGACCGTCAGTTTCTGAATGTATCCTATGATGCTACGCGTGAGTTCTATGATGAATTTAACAAATCATTTGGGGCTTACTGGAAAAACCGCACCGGTCTGGATGTGAATTTCAAGCAGTCTCATGGCGGTTCGGGCAAACAGGCACGTTCTGTGGTCGATGGCTTGAAAGGTGATGTGGTGACTTTGGCGCTGGCCAATGACATCGAAGAAATTGTGAAATCTGGTCAGATTCAGCCGGGCTGGCAAAAGGAATTCCCACATAACTCGGCACCTTATACCTCGACGATTGTATTCATGGTACGCAAGGGCAATCCGAAAGGCATCAAGGACTGGAATGACTTAACTAAACCAGGCGTGCAAATTATTACGCCGAACCCGAAAACGGGTGGTTTGCCGCGTTGGGTATATCTGTCTGCATGGGGTTATGCCGAGAAACAGCCAGGTGGTAATAAAGCCAAAGCACAGGACTTTGTCGGCAAGCTTTATAAGAACGTGAAAGTGATGGATTCTGCTGCACGTGCTTCAATGACCACCTTTGCCGAGCGTGGGATTGGCGATGTATTGCTGACTTGGGAAAATGAAGCCTTGGTCACGCAAAAAACCTTGGGTAAAAACAAGTTTGATATCGTTTATCCATCGATTACGATTTTGACTGAACCGTCAGTGGCGATTGTGGATCGTACCGTGGAGAAAAATGGCAATAAATGGTTAGCAACAGGTTATATCAATTACCTGTATTCACCGTTGGGTCAGGAAATGGCAGCTAAACATTTCTATCGTCCACGTAATGAAAAAGTATTAGCCAAATATTCAGCACAGTTCCCGAAAATCAAAACCTTTACCATTGATGAAGTCTTTGGTGGTTGGGCCAATGCACAGAAAACCCATTTTGTGAATGGTGCAATTTTCGACCAGATTTATAACAGCAAACGTTAATTGATCTGCGAAGTTATCTAGATTGAAAAAAGCCTCCAAAACTGGAGGCTTTTTTGTATGAGAAAAATGCTAAAACGGTTTTCTCTATGGAAAGTAATATTTATCTACAAAAAGTCGTTTGGAGCTTTGCCTAAACAGGGTGATAATGTGCAGTTAAATTTTTCCCCCTATTGATTGAGTTTTTATGTCACATATTTCTGTATTACTTCACGAAACGATTGATGCCTTGTTGGCGGGTCGCAATACGGGAACTTATGTGGATGGAACCTTTGGCCGTGGTGGACATACGCGTTTATTGCTGTCCAAATTAGATGAAAATGCACGTGTCTATGCCTTTGATAAAGATCCGCAAGCACTGGCTGTAGCGGCTGAACTCGAACAAGAAGATTCACGTTTTAAAATTATTCATGCCAGCTTTGCTGATCTGAAAGATGCATTGGCTGAGTTGGGCATTGAACAGGTCGATGGGTTAATGGCGGATCTCGGTGTTTCTTCACCGCAACTGGATCAAGCTGAACGTGGTTTCAGTTTTATGAAAGATGGCCCGCTGGATATGCGTATGGACAACTCGCAAGGTCCGACCGCAGCAGAATGGCTGACCCAGATTGAAGAAGAAGCGCTGGCGAATATCATTTTTAAATATGGTGAAGAGCGTTATAGTCGCCGTATTGCCAAGGCAATTAAGGCTGCCGGATATATTGATACCACGGCAAAGCTGGCTGAGATTGTAAAAGTAGCACACCCGAAATGGGAAAAAAATAAGCATGCTGCGACCCGTACTTTCCAGGCGATTCGTATTGCTATTAATAAGGAATTAGAAGATATTGAAATCTTCTTGCCTCAGGCCGTTGAAATCTTGAAACCTGAAGCACGTTTGGCGGTGATTAGCTTCCATTCACTGGAAGACCGTTTGATTAAACAATTTATTCAAAAAGAGTCAACGCTTGAAGAAGATTCAGGCTGGGGAATGCCACAACAACAGAAAGATACGCGACGTTTAAAGAAAGTTTCTCGTGTTAAAGCCAGTGATGAGGAGGTCAAAGCCAATCCTCGTTCACGTAGCGCATGGCTGCGGGTAGCAGAACGTTTAGCTTAATAGGCAGATCATGAAAACGGAAGTGGTTGATAAAAAAACAGAAAAATTGTGGCTGAAAAAAGTTACAATCTATCTCATGCTGATACTGATGGTCTTCATCAGTGCAGTATTTGTGGTATTTCAGGTATTTGAATACCGTCAGGATAACAGAAAGCTGAGTACCTATCTGCGTGAAAGGGATGACCTGAATGCAGAGTGGGGGCGTTTGCTGATTGAGCAGCAAACTTTCGGCGCGACGGCACAGATCGGTACGCGTGCAGTGACACAGCTGCGTATGTATTCACCTCCGGTTTCACAAAGTGTCGTGATTTCCTTACCACAAACTTCAGATGAGAAAAAATAAGGCTAGCGTTCCGACATGGTAGACAAGAGAAAGAAGCAACCGGTACGTAAAAAACAATCGGTCACCGACAAAAATGCCTCAAATGTTTATATCAATCGTTTTTACATCATGTGGGCGGTGGTGCTGCTGTGTTTTGTGACACTGATTTGCCGTGCTTTCTATGTACAGATTATTAATAAAGATTTTTTGCAAAATAAAGCCAATGCCAATATTTTAAGAACCAATACCATCAAGGCGATGCGTGGCGTGATTTATGATCGTAATGGCATTCCATTGGCGATCAGTACTCCGATCATGAAAATTGTGATTGATCCACGTGATTATTTTGACAATAAAAAACTCTATGACGAGACCATGCTGGCGCTGGAAAAAGAACCGAATAGCCGCAAGCTCAAACGTCAGCTACCGGATAAAAACCTGAATCTGGATGAGCTGGCTGATGCAGTCGGTATGGATCGGGCAGAACTGCGCAAAAAAATGGAAGAACGTCCGCGTTCACGTTATCTGATCCTGAAAAAAGAAGTTCCGCCACAACAGGCCGAACTGATCATGAAACGTAATTTTCAGGGTGTGTATACCGAGAAAAACTATAAACGTTATTATCCGCAGCCACAGCCGAACTCTCAGATTATTGGCCTGACCAATAGCGAAGGCAGCGGCATTGAAGGTCTGGAAATGCAGCTGAATAGCCGTCTTTCCGGCAAGGATGGCGAGCAGCAGATCATTCGCGATAAAAAAGGCAATCGGGTCAAAGAACCGGAAGTGATTAAAGAAGTTGAACCGGGCGAAAATATTACCTTAAGTATCGACTCACGTCTGCAATATATCATGTACCGTGAGCTGACTGCGGCCGGAGTTGCCAATAATGCCCGTTCAGCGACTGCGATTGCGGTAGATGTCAAAACCGGTGAAATTCTGGCGCTGTCATCATGGCCATCCTATAACCCGAATGATAAAAACAGCCTGCTCAATAAGGATGCGATGCGTAACCGCGGTGCAGTCGATTCTTTCGAGCCGGGTTCGACCATGAAGCCGCTGACTGTAGCGATGGCCTTGGAAAGTGGCAAATATACGGCGAATTCAGTGGTGAATACCACACCGGGCAGTATGCGGGTCGGTAATCATACCATTCGTGATACGCATAACTATGGTCAGTTGACCTTGGGTGGCATTATCCAGAAATCCTCTAACGTTGGTGTGGCGAAACTGGCCTTGTCGCTGCCGTATGAAACCTTACCAACCTTCTATAAACGTCTGGGTTTTGGTCAGCGTTCAGCAGTGAAATTCCCGGGGGAAAGTGCCGGTTTGATTCTTCCACCAAGCAAATGGAATGTATCAGAAGTGGCGACTATGTCTTATGGCTATGGTCTGAACGCCACCGTGTTACAACTGGCCGATGCCTATGCCATGTTGGCCAATAAAGGCGTGAAAATGCCGCTGAGCCTGTACAAGCTGGAAGAGCAGCCGCAGGGTGAACAGATGATCGATGCCAAGATTGCCGATCAGGTCCTGCTGATGATGGAAACTGCAACCTTGCCGGGGGGTACGGCGACTCGTGCCACCATTCCAGGCTATCGCGTGGCGGGTAAAACCGGTACTGCACATAAATTGCGTGCCGACCGTAAAGGTTATTCAACCAGTGAATACCGGGCTTTATTTGCCGGCGTAGCACCAGTCAGTGACCCACGGATTGCCATGGTGGTGGTAGTAGAAAATCCACAAGGCACTTACTATGGCGGTACGGTATCTGCACCAGTCTTTGCCCGCGTGATGCAGGAATCCTTGCGTCTGCTGAATGTCCCTCTGGACAAACCTTTAGAACCTCCCAAAGTCCAGTAAATAGGTGATCAATGTCTATTACATTTCAAGATCTCTACACCCCTCACGATGTCGCTGACTGGATGAAGCAATCCTTTCAGGGCTTCGAGCTGGATAGTCGTAAAGTTAAACCAGGACAGATTTTTATTGGCCTGACCAGCCTGTCACAATCGGAAAAAACTGCTCAATTTGCCCAGAAAGCCTTAGAGCAGGGTGCATTAGCTGTGATTTCAGAAACTGAACTGGATGTATCTCCAAATTTGGTGGTAGCAGATGTACGTCATCTAATGGGGCAATGGCAAAAGCAGTATTTGCAAGCAACCCAACCCGTTACGGCTGCGCGTATTCTTGCAGTCACCGGCACCAACGGTAAAACCACGATTTCTCGCTTGGTGGCTGAATTCATCATGCTGCAAGGCAAAGCTTGTGCAGTGATGGGCACTACAGGTAACGGCATTCTGCCAAATCTGGAAGCATCTTCGCATACCACCCTGGATGCCTTGCAATTGCAAAATGCCTTGCATAGCTATGCGCAGGCCGGTGCGAAGTTTGCCTCGATTGAAGCTAGTTCGCATGGTCTGGAACAAGGCCGCTTGAATGGTTGTGATATCGAGATTGCAGGCTACAGCAATTTGAGTCGTGACCATCTGGATTATCATGGAACGCTACAAGCTTATGCAGAAGCAAAGTCTGGTTTATTCCGGTTTGAATCTTTAAAAGTGGCTGTCATCAATATTGATGATGAGCATGCACAGATCATGCTGGATGCTGCGAAAAACAATCCGGCACAGCCTAAAATTTTGACTTATTCCACCACACAAAAAGCGGATTATCAGGTTCAGGATATTCAGTACAGCATTTCAGGTGCGACCTTTAAACTAAAAACTGCTTCTGCTGAATATGTGGTTAACAGTCCATTGCTGGGACATTTCAATATTGAAAATCTGGTCGCCAGTCTGATCATGGCGGAACAGGCCGGATTTGACTTGGAAAGTTTGATTGCAACTGTGCCACAGCTCAAAGGTGCGCCCGGTCGGATGCAGGTGTTGCGTGATGGCGAACGTCTGTTTGTGGTGGATTATGCCCATACCCCAGACGCCCTGACACAGGTTCTGGTGACCTTAAAGCGGCATGTCTCGAAAAATCTCTGGGCACTCTTCGGTTGTGGCGGCGACCGTGACCGCGGTAAACGTCCACTGATGACCCAAGCTGCTTTAGACGGTTCGGATATTGCAGTACTCACTTCTGATAACCCGCGGACCGAAGATCCGGCACAAATTTTTGCTGATATGAAAAATGATATCGACTTTTCCGGCAAAACCTATCATGAAATTCATGACCGTCGTGAAGCGATCAAGTTTGCGGTTAAACACGCGCAGGCGGGTGATATTGTCGTGATCGCAGGAAAAGGGCACGAAAATTATCAGGAAATTGATGGCGTACGTCACTGGTTTGATGACGTGGTCGAAGTGCAGGCTGCGATTGATGGCCAGCATTGCAACACAGATACCGCCTATTCAGCGCATTAGGATTCAGATATGCATACCTCAACAACAAGTACTGTGGCGCTGGAGCCGTGGAGCGTAGAACAATTACAGCAGGCTACTCAAGGCTACTGGCTGAATGATGAAAAGCCTGCAGGCCAGATCAAGCGGATTTTGACTGATTCACGTGATGCAGAATCAGGTGATGCTTTTCTTGCGCTGAAAGGCGAGCGTTTTGACGCGCATGACTTTATTGCGCAAGTGGCGGCTCAAGGTTGTGACATTGCCATTGTCAGCCGTCCGATGGATACTGATATTTGCCAGTTGGTGGTAGAAGATACCCGTCTGGCATTGGGATTGTTAGGTGCTTATCGCCGTCAGCAGAATCCTCAGCTCAAAGTCATTGCCTTGACCGGCAGTAGTGGCAAGACCACGACTAAAGAAATGCTGGGAAGCATTCTGTCGCGTCTGGCACCGACCTTGGTTACGCGTGGTAATTTGAATAATGACCTCGGCGTGCCGGTAATGTTGCTGGAGCTCCGTCCTGAATATCAATATGCGGTGATAGAACTCGGTGCGAGTCATCAGGGTGAAATTGATTACACCTCGAAAATGGTGCAGCCGCATGTGGCCGGGATTATTAATATCGGGACTGCGCATTTAGGTGAATTTGGCGGCCGTGACGGAATTTGCCGTGCAAAATCCGAGATTTATGCGCATATCTCTGAGACTTCGATTATTCCTGCTGCAGATGATTTTGCTGAAACCATTCGTGCCGCAGTAAGAACTGAAAAAAGCTTGAGTTTTGGTACCAATGGTGATGTTTATGCCAGCGATGTAGTCCTTGAAGCTCAATCTTCAAGCTTTACCCTGAATACGCCACAAGGCTCGAAAACAGTTCAGTTGCCGTTTGCCGGTGAGCATAATGTCGAAAATGCCACAGCTGCCGCTGCATTTGCCTTGGCGATCGGTATTGGTCTGGATGATATCGTGGCCGGTCTGGAACAGGCCGTGGGTGCGAAAGGTCGTCTGAACTTTATTCCGTACAAAGACTATTTATTTATTGACGACACCTACAATGCCAATCCGGGTTCGATGCGTGCAGCGGCTGAAGTTCTGGCGCAGCAGCAGGGCATCCGGGTGATGGTCACCGGCGATATTGGTGAACTCGGTTCATCTGCCGCAATCGAGCATTACAAGCTCGGTCGGGATCTGGTCTCGGTGAAAGGCATTAATTTTGTGGTGGCTGTAGGTGAATTTGCGCCTGCCGCACAAGAAGGTGCTCGTAGTACACAATATGGTAAAAAAATGCAGGCTTTCCTGAATCAGGAGCAGGCATTACCGTTTTTAATTCGTTTGATTGAAACACATCAACCTCAGCCGATGTCATTCCTGTTTAAAGGGTCGCGTTTTACCCATATGGAAACATTGATGGCTGCATTGATGGAGAAACTCTAAATGCTGTTATGGCTCTTTGAACATTTGGCGGGCTTTGACAGCACGTTTCAGGTGGTTCGTTATTTAACTTTACGTGCTTTGCTCAGTGTCTTGACGGCATTGACCATCGGTCTGGTGCTCGGTCCTGTAATGATTCGCAAGCTTCAGGCGCTGAAATATGGTCAGGCAGTCAGCTCGTATGCCCCTGAAAACCATGCTAAGAAAATGGGCACGCCGACCATGGGCGGGGTGCTGATCCTGCTTTCGATTGGTATCTCAACTCTACTCTGGGCAGATCTTTCCAATCCTTATGTCTGGATTGTGCTGGGTGTGATGGTGATTTTCGGTGCCGTTGGCTGGGCCGATGACTGGATTAAAATCCGTTATAAAGACAATGCGGGTTTGCCTGCGAAGAAAAAATTCTTCTGGACTTCAGTTGGTTCTTTGGGTGCTGGTATTGCTTTGTATGTCATTGCACAGCAACAGACCAATCCAGTGCATACCGCAAATATGCTGGATCTGCTGATTCCATTCTTTAAAGACCTAAGCATTCCATTGTCGATGATTCCGTTGGGTATTGGCTTCATTATTTTCACTTACTTCGTGATTAATGGTGCCTCCAATGCCGTGAACTTGACTGATGGTCTGGATGGTCTGGCAATCATGCCAATCGTGCTGGTTGCTACAGGTTTGGGCGTATTTGCCTATTTGGCCGGTGACGTGCGCTTTGCCAATTATCTGCATATTCCTTATGTAAAATATTCGTCTGAACTGGTGGTGGTCTGTGCTGCCATGATCGGAGCGGGTCTGGCTTTCCTTTGGTATAACGCCCATCCAGCCCAAGTATTTATGGGGGATGTCGGTGCTTTATCTCTCGGTGCAATGCTCGGTACGATTGCCGTCATGGTTCGTCAGGAAATCGTATTTGCGATTATGGCCGGTGTCTTTGTGGTGGAAGCGGTTTCAGTGTTCTTGCAGATTGGTTCATTAAGAATGCGCAATAAACGTGTATTCCTGATGGCACCGCTACATCATCATTATGAAAAGAAAGGCTGGCGTGAAACCCAGGTGGTGATCCGTTTCTGGATTATTACGATTATGCTGGTAGTTTTGGGTCTAATGACCTTAAAATTGCGCTAAGAAATGCATTGGAAAAAGTCGGCGCATGCCGGCTTTTTTATTTTGGAGAAAATGATGAATTTACTCATGTGCCCAGTCTGTCGCCAGCAGTTGAGCTTAAATGAAAGAACATGGCGATGTGAGAATCATCATAGTTACGATGTCGCTAAACAAGGCTATGTGAACCTGCATGTGGTTCAGCATAAGCACAGCAAAAACCCGGGAGATACGCCTGAGTCTGTGCAGGCACGTCGTGCATTTCTCAGCGCAGGTTATTATGCGCCTTTGCAACAGGCTGTCGTGGAAAAGATTCGCGAGTTGCGGATTGAGAATCTTTTAGATATTGGTTGTGGCGAAGGCTATTACACCAATGCCATGCAGGCCGAAGTGCTGCAATGCGTTGGGGTCGATATTGCCAAGAATGCGGTTCAGGTCGCAGCCAAGCTGAATAAAGAGGTGACTTGGGTCGTAGGAACTGGAGCGACTTTACCAGTATTAGATGAGTCGATTGATCTGTGTACCAGCTTATTTAGTCCAATTCCCAAACAGGAAATCCTGCGAGTCCTAAAACCAAAATCTTATTTGATGGTGGTGACACCGGCCCCACAACATTTATATGCTATGCGTGAGGCTTTATTTGAAGAAGTGAAACCACACGAGCCGCAGAAGTTTGTTGAGCAGTTACAAGATGAATTTAATCTGGTTAGTGAGCAGGTGATTGGTGCGCCAATGGTTTTGCCACAGGCTGATTTAAAAAACCTGATTGCCATGACACCCTATGCTTATAAGGCCAAGCCGGAACACCGTTTAGCACTCGAACAGCAGGATCAGTTTGAATTGCTGGCGCAATATCAGATTTATCTGTTCCAAAAGAAATAAAAAATGCATATAAAAAAGCCCTCAACTGAGGGCTTTTTTATATCTTCAGATTACTGGACTTCTTCGATCAGATTTTCCAGTGAGTCTACCCGGTTTGGCTGAAGAGGCTGTTCTTGAGGTGCAGAACCTTCATCATCTGGTAAACGAATCGGTTGATCCGGTAAATCCTCAAAGTCAGTTTCTGTACGTTTCGGGACGACCACAGGTGCAGGACGGTAAAGCGCTGTCGCCAGAGGCGGAGAAGACGGATCATTCTGTGCTTCATCAGCCTGAACCCCCTTGTTGCGATTTACCGGTGCCTTGGCATTGCGGTCTAAACGTACCCATGCTTCCGGCTGGCCTTTTAATGCCTTGCCCATAAAATCGGTCCAGATCGGTAAAGCTGCTACACCACCATATTCACGGCGACCTAAGGTGGTCGGCTGGTCAAAGCCTACCCAGGTGACAGTGACCAGCTTGCCATTGAAGCCAGCAAACCAAGCATCTTTGGCATCATTAGTGGTACCGGTCTTCCCACCGATATCGCTGCGACCAATTCTTAATGCGGCACGGCCAGTACCATGTTGAATCACGTCACGCAAAATATTGGCCATGTCATAGGCAGAGCTAGATTTTAAAATACGCTGTGCCTGACGATAATTACTGTCTTCGGCAGAGACTTTAGGTGCAGCCTGTTTTTGCTCTAAAGTTGTATTGTTGATTGCAATTGCTTCGTCATCTGCGGTAATAGGGTCAGTGGTTTGAACTGTTTCTTCTTTTTCATTAATACATGAAATGCAGGCATATTCAGGCTTGGCTTCAAAGATGGTATTGCCATAGGCATCTTCAATACGGGTAATAAAGTGCGGCTGAATTCGGTAACCGCCATTGGCAAAGGTGGCATAGCCAGTCGCCATCTGAATCGGGAGAACCTGCGGGGTACCTAAGGCAATGGTATAGTTACGAGGAATCTGGCTGTCCTGTAAACCAAAATCCATAAATAACTGACGTGTACGTTCAATCCCGACGGCCTGTAATAAGCGCACTGAGACTGTATTACGTGACAGATAAAGTGCACGACGTAGCGGAATCATACCCAGATAACGGCCATCCGAGTTACGTGGCGTCCATTTGCCAATGGTAATGGGTACATCATTGACCATGGTATGTGGTGTCATGCCACGTTCTAAAGCCAGCGCATAAACAAAAGGCTTAATAGTAGAACCGGGTTGACGCCAACCTTGGGTTGCACGGTTAAATTTCGACTGATAAAAGTTATATCCCCCGACAATGGCTTCAATCGCACCATTATTTGGGTTGATAGCAATCAATTGTCCTTGCACATTGGGGATCTGCACCAATGACCAAGAGGTTTTATTTTCATTGGGTCTTAAGCGAACAATATCTTTGACTTTGACAATTTCGGACGCTTTGCTCGGTGCGCCACCTACACTGTTGACGTTACGAAAGCGACGCGCCCAGGACATACCTGACCAAGGAACAGTTACGCTACTTCCGTCCTGCATGAGTGCTTCAAAGCTGGAAGTGCCCACCTTGGTTACTTGCGCGGGATAGGTGTTAGCATAAGCACGGAACTTGTCGAGAGGTTGATCATGTGCTTCAGCACCACGCCAGCCATGTCGACGGTCATAAGCCTCTAAGCCTTCTTGTACCGCTTGCTCCGCATAGGCCTGACGTTCACTATGAATAGTGGTATAGACTTTATAGCCGGAATCTACCGCCTGTTCACCAAAGTTTTGTACCAGTTCAGAACGTACCATTTCACCGACATACGGGAATTTGTTTCGGGTACTCCGGTCGGGCATATCCAGATTAATCGGTTCAGCAATAGCTTGCTGATATTGGCTCTGATTTAGATAGCCCAGTTGCAGCATACGCCCCAAAATCCAGTTACGACGTTCTAAGGCACGCTTGGGATTGGCGACCGGATTGTATCGAGACGGTGCTTTAGGCAGGCCAGAGATCATGGCCATTTGTGCAATTGAAAGCTCTTCTAAACTCTTGTTATAGTAAATTTTAGCTGCTGCTGCGATGCCGTAAGCATTTTTTCCCAAGAAAATTTTATTGACATACAAGGTCAGAATTTCTTCTTTACTTAAGTTTTGCTCAATTTTACGGGCCAGAAAAATTTCCGTCAGTTTGCGCTTCAGCGTCCGTTCAGGACTAAGGTAATAGTTTTTTGCCACTTGCATGGTAATGGTCGAACCACCGGTCTGTACATCCGATCCGGTCACCGTCTCACTGAGTGCGCGTCCCAAGCTTTTAAAGCTGATTCCGCTATGCTCAAAAAAGCTGGAATCTTCGGCTGCGAGGAAAGCATGAATAAACTCGGGTGGAATTTGTTCATATTTCACGGGAACAGAAAGCTTGCCTCCATATTCGGCAATTAATTCATTATCTGAACTAAATACTTGTAAAGGCTTTAATAAAGGGGCCTTTTTAAGCGTAGACATTTCAGGCAAAGATGGGGCAATATAGAGATACATGCCATAGAAACCCATCGGAATTGAGATCAGTATAATGATAATGATCAAAAAAAATGGATGAACAAGGCCTGAACAAGATAGCTTTTTCATAACAAGTAAGTTTTAATAAGAGCTAATGGCGAACTAATTACCGGTCAGTATATCCTGTCGATATCCATATTGTTAGATGAGTTATTGTATCTATATAAAATTATAGACTGGACCAATTGGTAAGTTAGATTGAATTGGGGACAAAAAAATAATAGGAAGTGTATTGTGCGCAGGTTATATCGTAAACCAAATAAGGGGTTAATAGGAGTCGATATTAGTTCGACTTCTGTTAAGGTTTTAGAACTTTCTGTAAAAAGTGGCCGTTACTGGGTAGAGAGCTATGCTTTGATCCCATTATCGGAAAACAGTGTTGTTGAAAAAAACATCTTAAACCCAGAAGCTGTCGCTGATGCCCTTGGGCGTGCAATTAATTTGGGTAATACCCAGTCGAATCAGGCCGCTTTTGCGATTCCAACTTCAATGGTCATCACCAAAATCATTGAGATGGATGCAGACATGTCGGATGATGAACGTGAAGTTCAGATTCGTGAAGATGCGGAACAATATATTCCTTTTCCACTCGATGAAGCGAGTCTGGACTTTGAAGTTCTGCCAGACCGCCTTTCCAATCCGAACCGGGTCAATGTGCTGCTGGTCGCGACACGGATCGAAAATGTCGAAGCACGTTCTGAAGTTTTAGAGATTAGCAGTCTAACGCCTAAGATTGCAGATGTAGAAAGTTTTGCGCTGGAAAATGCCTTTAAGGTATTTTCGGACACTTTGCCGATGGGGGTCAATACGGTTGGTATCTTAGACATTGGTCATAGTATGACGACCTTGTCGGTGATGCAGAACAACAAGATTATTTATACTCGTGAGCAGGTGTTTGGCGGTAAGCAATTAACTCAGGAAATTCAGAATCGTTATGGATTATCCTTTGAAGAAGCTGGACGTGCTAAAAAAACCCGTGCCTTGCCTGATGATTATGATATTGAAGTCCTAGAACCCTTCTTGGATGCCGTGGTACAACAGGCAGCCCGTTCATTACAATTCTTCTTTTCATCTTCTCAGTTTAATGAGATTGACCATATTTTACTGGCCGGCGGGAATGCCAATATTCCAGGTCTGGCAAAATTATTACAACAAAAACTCGGTTACCGTGTCACGATCGCGAATCCATTTTTGCAAATGGGCTTTTCTCCTCAAATTGATATTAAAAAAATTGAAAATGACGCGTCATCACTCATGGTTGCATGCGGTTTGGCATTAAGGAGTTTTGATTAATGGCAAGAATTAACTTACTTCCTTGGCGTGATGAGCTAAGAATTAAAAGAAATAATGAATTTGTGGCAATCTGCGTGGGGGCGCTTTTCTTGGGATTAGCGGCAGCAGGTTCAACCTGGTTTTATTATGATCACAAACTTCAGGATCAGGAGCAGGCCAATCAGCTGATTCAAAGTACCAACCAGAATCTGGATGTGCAGTTAAAGGCGCTTGAAGGTTTGCAAGAGCAGCGTAATGCGATTGTTGAACGGATGAAACTGATTCAGGGTCTACAAACTCAGCGTCCGATTGCGGTACATTTGATTGATGAAATTGTACGGGTGACCCCAAGCAATATGTATATCACCAAATTCCAGCGTATCGGCGATAAGTTTACCATTGAAGGTCGGGCTGAGAGTCCAAATACAGTAGCAGAACTGCTCCGTAATCTGGAGGCTTCATCTTGGTATCGAAATGCCTTTATGAATGCCTTTCTGGTGGCTGAAGAAGCCAAAGAAAAGGCACCGAGCTCGATTATTCCACGTGTGGAAGAATCTTATGGCAGTTTTACCGTGACGGTCGATCTGGATCAGATCGCTCAGCCAGTCCTTAACGAAGAACAACAAGCAGTCACTACAACTACGGGGGCATCATCATGAGTAATGAGGAATTCGATGAGTTCAGCCAGGATGTCGTCGCTGTACCCAAAAATAAAATGACTGTTGAAAAGTTTTTTCAGCAATTCAATACATTGGATCCAAGCAATTATGGTAGTTGGCCTTTATCAGTCAAAATTACCTGCTGGATTTTTATTGTTGCACTGGCCTTTGCAGTGATTTACTTTGTCATGATCAGAAGTACAATTGAATCGATTTCACAAGCCAGTGCCCAGGAACAAAACCTGCTGAATGAATTCCGTGAAAAAGAATCCAAATTACGCAACTTACAACAATATCAAATCCAGCTTCAGGAAATGGAAGCTCGTTTTAATCAGCAGTTAGAACAGTTACCGAAAGAAACTGAGATTCCGGGTCTGGTTGAAGATATTAACCTGAGCGGTGTGAATTCAGGCCTGAAGTTTAAAAATATCCGTCTGGAACCGGAAATTAAACAAGAATTCTTTATTGAACAGCCGATTGCAATTGAAGCCACTGGGGATTATCACGCTTTTGGTTCTTTTGTCAGCAGTATTGCCGGCTTGTCGCGTATTGTCACACTGCATGATTTCACCATTACCGGTACTGAAAACAAAGAGAAAAAATCTGAAATTCCGGTCATTGATTATGTGGTGAAAGCCAAAACTTATCGTTATGTCGGTAATGCGGAAAGCGCTGCAGCTAATAGCACTACTCAGGGGGCGCAGTAATGAAGAACATTAAGATTACTTCGGCTTTAACACTTGGGTTTTTATTATTGGGATGCGATTCACGCATTGATGCTGTCAATCAGGAAATGGCCAATATTCGTAATCAGCCGCCTTTGCCGATTGAACCGGCTCCTGATTTTATGCCAGTTGAAACCTTCAGCTATGCAGCACATCAGATTAAAAGTCCTTTTTTACCAAGCTCTCTGGCGGCTGAACTGAAAATTATGGCGGGGAAACGGGTTTATCCAAACCTATCACGTCAACTGCAACCGCTAGAAAGTTATCCGCTCGAAACGTTGACCATGAAAGGCAGTATGCGCAATCAGGCAGGACAGATTCTGGCTTTAATCCAGACGCCTGATGGTGAGGTTGAGCGGATCCAACGTGGTAGCTATATGGGACTTAATCATGGTCGTGTGGTTGGAATTACACCAACACAGATCGATTTGATTGAGATTATTCCAGATGGCCGTGAAGGATATGTGGAACGTCCGCGAAGTCTGGTTCTTATCGGGCCGACGCCATGAGTTTTAAAGGAATAACAATGAATAAGAGTATTAAAGAATTTATTTTTGGGGATGTTAATACAATGAATCGTGTGTTTCGTCAGTTTTCCATGGGTGCTGTTGCGATTGCAGTGATGCAAGCGGCTAGTGCACAGGTTTCAATGACCAATGTAGTACCCATGCAGCTTCCTGGACAAGGAACTGAGATTCGGGTGATGTTCAATGGTTTGCCACCACAACCACAGGCCTACCAATTAGAATCACCGTCACGTTTGATTCTGGACTTTGACAAGGCACAACAGAATTTAAAACAAAGCAACATTCCGGTCGCAACGCGTGAAGCCAGTTCAGTGGAGGTCACTTCGGATGCACAGCGTGCCCGTTTGACGGTTAATCTGACAGATGCAGGTGCCTTTACGACTCGCGTGGAAGGCAATACTTTTATTCTTAAAATTAACTCTGCAACTCCTGTAGCCATAGCTCAACCTGTGCAGCAACAGTCAGCTCAGGGTATTAGCAATATTGGTTTCCAGCGCGGTACGCAAGGTGAAGGCCAGGTCGTTATTGATCTATTAGGAAATAATACTCCTGTTGATGTACAGCAGCAGGGTACCAAGGTTATTGTGCGCACTTTAGGTTCCAAGATTCCGGCTCATTTGACCCGCCGTCTTAATGTGACAGATTTCGCGACTCCGGTATCAAGTGTGGATGCTGTGAATCAAAATGGTTCAGGAGTCATTACGATTCAGTCTGCGGAAAGTTATGAATATATGGCTTACCAAACAGATAATAAGCTGACCATCAGCTTGAAACGTCCGGAAGCCAAGAGTCCATTGCGTCCTAAAACTGTCGCTTATAGCGGTAAGAAAATTTCGCTAGATTTCCAAGATATTGAAGTGCGCCGCGTGTTGCAGTTATTGGCAGATTTTACCGATATCAATATGGTGGCTGCAGATAGTGTGCAAGGTAATATTACCTTGCGCTTGAAAGAGGTACCTTGGGATCAGGCGCTGGATATTGTGCTGAAAACCAAAAACCTGGATAAACGCCGTAATGGCAATGTGATCTGGATCGCACCAGTTGCAGAGCTGATTAAGGCTGAGGAGGAAGAAGCTAAGGCTATTAAGCAGAGTGTTGCACTTGCCCCTATCCAAACTGAATATATGCAGCTGAGTTATGCCAAAGCTGCTGATATCGAAAAACTGATTACGCAGAATAAAGGCGCATCTAGTTCAGGTAGTTCGAGTAACACTACAAATAATGATGAGAGAGAAAGCTTATTGAGTTCACGTGGCTCTGTGTCTATTGATGCACGAACCAATACTATTATTGTGAATGATACCCAGCCTTTTATTGATAAAATCCGTAATATGGTAGACTTACTGGATGTACAGGTAAAGCAGGTAATGGTTGAAGCACGTATTGTGCGAGCTACCACGGACTTCACCAAAGAAATGGGAGTGAAGTGGGGGATTCTGTCTCAAGGAATTACCAACAATAATAATCTTCTGGTCGGTGGTAGTGACACGACGTTATGGGATCTTAGAGAGCCAGAACTAGATAGTGAAACAGGTCGCTGGACCTACGATATTCAAAGACCAGATAACTTAAATGTGGATTTGGGGGTAACCAGTCCAGGTGCCAGTCGTATTGCCTTTGGTTTGATCAGCCTTTCTGATTTTATGCTGGATCTTGAGCTTTCTGCACTTCAGGCAGATGGCTATGGTGAGGTGATTTCTACCCCTAAAGTACTGACTGCAGACAAGCAGAAAGCAACTGTTGCCTCTGGTTCTCAAATTCCGTATCAGTCAGCAGAGGGTGGTGGTGCGAATGCAGTATCTACTACGGAATTTATTGATGCTACGCTAAGTCTGGATGTCACACCAAGCATTACGCCAGATGGCAAAGTACAGATGGAACTCAATATTACCAGTGACTCACCGGGTAACCCGACACCGACTGGACAGCTCACTATTAACAAAAACCAGATCACTACCAATGTCTTGGTGGACAATGGCGAAACCGTGGTTCTAGGCGGTATTTTTGAGCAAGAAACCCGTAATGCACAAACTAAGGTACCTTTCCTGGGGGATATTCCTTATGTAGGACGTTTATTCCGTAAAGATTTAAAGTCGGATAATAAACGTGAGCTACTGATTTTCGTTACACCTCGAATTGTTAATGACAGTGTTTCAAGAAATCATTAATATATTTTGAATTTAACAAAACGAATAGGTGACTCCTTGCCAAGCAAAGAGTTTGAAACCCTGCCAAATATTTATTTGGTAGGGCCGATGGGGGCCGGTAAAACAACAGTAGGACGACATCTCGCAGAATTGTTAGGGCGTGAATTTCTAGACAGTGATCATGAAATTGAACGTAAAACAGGCGCGACCATTCCCTGGATTTTTGAAAAAGAAGGGGAGCAGGGTTTCCGTGACCGTGAAACTGCTGTCATTAATGACCTTACCTCACGTCCCCATCTGGTTTTAGCCACTGGTGGTGGGGCCATTACTCAGACCTTAAATCGGGATTATCTGAAACAGCGCGGAATTGTTGTCTATCTCTATACGCCGGTTGAAATTCAACTGCAACGTACCTATCGCGATAAAAACCGTCCCCTCCTCCAAGTCGAAAATCCGGAACAAAAGTTACGTGATTTATTGGCGGTCCGCGATCCCTTGTATCGTGAAGTAGCGCATCATATTATTGAGACCAATCAGGGTGCTGCGCGTGATCTGGCGCAGCGGATTCTCAATCTCATTACTTCCAAAAACTAAGTTCATTGAATAAAGTGGTTAATCAAGCATGCAAACCTTATATGTAGAACTCGGAGAACGTCGTTACCCTATTTTTATCGGGAGCGATCTGGATCCACAGGCCTTATTGGCACCCTATATTCATGGCAAGCAAGTGATGATTGTGAGCAATACTACGATTGCACCACTTTATTTGCAGCGTTATCAAACGGCGATTGAGGCTCTGGACAAACGTGTTGCGGCCTGTATTCTGCCTGATGGTGAAAAATATAAAGATAGCCAGCATCTGAACCTGATTTTTGATGCACTGCTTGAAGCTGGGTTTAACCGGGACTGTACTGTACTGGCATTAGGTGGTGGTGTGATTGGAGATATGGCTGGCTTTGCCTCGGCCTGTTTCCAGCGCGGTGTGTACTTTATCCAAGTGCCGACGACCTTGCTTTCGCAAGTAGATTCAAGTGTCGGTGGTAAAACCGGGATTAATCATCCATTGGGTAAAAACATGATTGGTGCTTTCCAGCAACCTCAAGTGGTACTGGCGGATATGTCGCAGCTTTCTACTTTGCCTGATCGAGAGCTTTCAGCAGGTTTAGCTGAAGTGATTAAATATGCGCTGCTAGGCGATGAGTCATTTCTGGTCTGGCTTGAAGAAAAGATGGATGCTCTGGTCGCTCGTGATGAGAAATTATTGGCTGAAGCCGTTTATCGTTCCTGTGCGCATAAGGCACGGATCGTAGCCAATGATGAGAAAGAGCAAGGGGAACGTGCTTTACTTAATTTAGGTCATACCTTTGGTCATGCGATTGAATCCTACATGGGGTATGGTGTCTGGCTACATGGCGAGGCTGTTGCCACCGGTATGGTGATGGCTGCGGATCTGTCACAGCGTATGGGTTGGATTTCTCAAGAAGATTTAGAACGTACAAAAAAAATCATTTCTCGTGCCAAACTTCCTGTGGTTTGTCCTAAAATCCCTCTGGATGATTTTCTGGCCTATATGGCCCATGACAAAAAAGTCTTAAATGGACAATTGCGTCTGGTGTTATTAAAGCAATTAGGCGAAGCAGTGATTACCCGAGACTTTGATCTCGAGTTAATGAAACAGGCAATTTTAGCCAGTCAGGCATAGGTTTAGTTTTATGGTAGCATTACATACTCCTTGGCAAAAGATTCAGCATTATTTCTGGCTGGTCTGTGGTGTATGCTGCCTATTTGCTGCCTTAGTTTTTTGGGCGGTGACTGATTCAGATGATGTCGTCGAAATTGAAAAAAAGCCTGAAACTGAAGTTCAGTTGCAGATTCAACCAGAAAAAGTCGCCACAATGACCCATCTTGGTGCACTTTTTCAGGAAGTGAAACCACTGGACCTAAATACGCGTACCGTCGTGAATGCCAGTCATGAGCCGGAATTCCGCGGTACCAAGTTTGTTAATGAAGCGAAAAACCAGCATGCAATTGAATTGTTTCGCGTGACCAATGAAGCAATATTAAAAAGTTTCCTTAAGAAACAGTTCGATCGTAAACCTTTTATTTATTTAAGAATCTCGGGTGAAAATCAGCCAGAACAATATGTATTGTTATATGGTCAATATAAGACGGCGGCGCAAGCTAATCAGGCACTCTCTACACTGAAGTTAAATTTACCGGCCTCAGTCAAGCCTGAAGTTGTAGCAATGCAGCAATATGTCAGTCTGGTCAATAATCTGGGTTCAGAGGAATTGGCCAGTAATCAAAAGCTTTACGAAATTCGTTTGAAAAATGTGCCTTTGCCGAAAGTAGATGAATCGGTACAACTTAGACAGCAGCAAACCCAAACTGAGTCCAAGCCGCGTAGCTCTGATGCTGCGACTACCAGTACCACTATTGTGCGACGTGATTCATCGGGAAATGTAGTTGATGTGCAGAAATCTGAAAGTGCTGTAGAAAGTATACCTCAACCACAAAATAACAATAATCGACCTGCTCAGGGCAGTAATCCGCGTCCTCAAAATAACGAGATTAGTGATCCATTTAATTAGTCCGGTCTAAAATAGCGCATCCAAAAAATTACAGAATTAAAAATGAGCGCTTTTGGTGCAAAAAATGCACATTAAAATTAACCCTTAGAGTGCTGTTCTGCGCTAAATCTTTGTCATCTGTATTGTTTTAATTTATGCGCTGTTTGTTGGCATGGAATTTGCTTTATTGGTGCATGAATTGAATTAATCTCCCTGTTTTAGCGCGAAAAATGATTCGATGACACTGTATGAATGTCATATTTATTCCAGATTTTTATGTTATTCATGAGCAGAATAAACTTTATTTGTTATGCATTTAGTCTAAAAAAGGACTAATCTGAAGAAATAAAGAAAAATGCTTTTGCTCTACCAAGACGGTCTTCGAAAGTCCATTAGACGCCAGCGCAGAGAAAAATTTAGATTGTTTAATAGCCTGTTGAGGCTTAGTGAAAGAAGGGTACGCTATGCACATGCCATCGCCTAACAATGTAGCTCCCGCTCAAGGTTTATACCAACCGGATGAGTTTAAAGATAACTGTGGTTTCGGTTTGATCGCCCATATGCAGGGTGATGCTAGCCATGATCTCGTCAAGACCGCGATTCATAGTTTGAGTTGTATGACCCATCGTGGTGGTATTGCCGCGGATGGCAAAACCGGGGATGGTTGTGGTTTGCTCTTGGCGATGCCGAAAAAATTCTTCCGTGAAGAAGCAAAACGCTTAAGCGATACCACCTTAAGTGAAGTGTTTGCTGTGGGTTCGGTGTTTCTAAATCTTGATCCTGCGCTTGCTGCTCATGCCAAACAGGTCTTAAACAAAGAGATTGAAGCTGAAGGTTTAATCGTTCTGGCTTGGCGTGTAATTCCGACCAATGTCGATGCACTGGGTGAAATTGCATTGCAATCGATGCCGGCATTTGAACAGATTATTGTTAACTGTCCAATGGGGGTGACTGAGGTTGAATTTAACCGTAAGTTATTCCTGGCACGCCGTCGTGCAGAACAACTGTTGGTGAATGATACGTCTTTCTATGTCACTACCTTATGTTCAACGGTGATCAGCTATAAAGGCTTGATGATGCCGGAAGCGATTGCAGATTTTTATACAGATCTGGCTGATCCACGTTTGGAATCGCATATCGTGGTCTTCCATCAGCGCTTCTCGACCAATACCTTGCCTCGCTGGCCTTTGGCACAACCGTTCCGTTACCTGGCGCACAATGGTGAAATCAATACCATTACTGCGAATCGTAACTGGGCCATGGCGCGTGTGCCGAAATTTGAAAATCCATTATTGCCAGGTTTAACTGAACTGAATCCAATTGTGAACCGTACCGGTTCAGATTCTTCAAGCCTGGACAACATGCTGGAGATTCTGGTGGGTGGCGGCATGGATCTGTTCCGTGCACTCCGTATGCTGGTTCCGCCTGCTTGGCAAAATGTGGAAACCTTAGATGCTGATCTGCGTGCTTTCTATGAATTCAACTCAAAACATATGGAAGCTTGGGATGGCCCGGCTGGTCTGGTGATTCAGGATGGCCGACATGCGATCTGTATGCTGGATCGTAACGGTCTGCGTCCTGCGCGTTGGGTCATCACCAAGAATGGTTATATCACGCTGGCTTCTGAAATTGGTGTCTGGGGTTATCAACCTGAAGATGTGATTTCTAAAGGCCGTGTCGGTCCTGGCCAAATGCTGGTCATTGATACGCAAACCGGTAAGGTGCTGGATACTCAAGATGTCAATAATCATCTGAAACGTATGCGTCCATACCGTGAATGGTTACGTGAAAATTCTGTGCGTTTGCAAGGTAGTCCAGAGCTGGAAGAATATTTATGTGATCAAGGCTTAAAAGGCGATGGCCTGAAAGCGGCACAAAAAATGTTCATGGTGACCTTTGAAGAGCGTGACCAGTTGTTGCGTCCGATTGCTGAAAGCGGTCAGGAAGCTGTAGGCTCAATGGGTGATGATACTCCAATGGCAGTATTGTCACGTCAGGTGCGCCATGTGTCGGATTATTTCCGGCAGCAGTTTGCACAGGTGACCAACCCGCCAATCGATCCGTTACGTGAATCGATTGTGATGTCACTGGAAACCTGTTTAGGTCGTGAACAAAATGTATTTGAACAGGGGCCTGAACATGCAGACCGCTTGATCATTTCCAGCCCTGTACTGTCTAATTCGAAAATGCATCAGATCCGTACCCTGGGTCGTGCCGGTTATGAAATTGCAGATATCGACCTGAACTATGCTGAAACCGAAGGTCTGGAAGCAGCGATTGCACGTATCTGTGAAGAATCTGCACAAGCCATTCGTGATGGCAAAACCCTACTGGTGCTTTCCGACAAGAAAATCCGTGAAGGTTACTTGCCTGCCAATGCTTTCATGATTACTGGTGCAGTGCATCATTACCTGATCAATACTGGTCTACGTACAGATGCCAACTTGATTATTGAAACCGGTTTTGCCCGTGATCCACATCAGTTCGCGGTGCTTCTTGGTTTTGGTGCGACAGCCATCTACCCGTACCTGGCTTATGACGTAATCAATGATCTGGTCGCGAAAGGCGAATTATTGGGTGATCCAATTTATGCACAAAACAATTTCCGTAAGGGGATTGAAAAAGGTCTACTGAAAGTTCTATCGAAAATGGGTATTTCTACGGTTGCCTCTTACCGTGGTGGTCAGCTGTTTGAAGCAGTGGGTTTATCCAATGAAGTAGTGGATAAATGCTTTATTGGTGTACCAAGCCGTATTCAGGGTGCTACTTTTGTCGACCTTGAAAATGATCAGAAACAGTTGGCGGATATTGCTTGGAAAAACCGTAAGCCAATTGATCAGGGCGGTTTGCTGAAGTTTGTCTTTGGCAAGGAATATCATGCCTTTAACCCAGACGTGATCAACTCGCTACATAAAGCAGTGCGTTCGGGTAATTATGCCGACTTTAAAGAATATGCTGAACTGGTGAACAAGCGTCCAATTGCGACGATTCGTGACCTGTTCAAGCTCAAAACAGATAACTCGATTCCAGTCGAACAAGTGGAATCTGTGGAAGATATCCTGCCTCGCTTTGACTCTGCGGGTATGTCTTTGGGTGCATTGTCGCCTGAAGCTCATGAAGCGATTGCGATTGCCATGAACACGATTGGTGGTCGCTCGAACTCAGGTGAGGGCGGTGAAGATCCAGCGCGTTACGGTACCATCCGTAACTCGAAAATCAAACAAATTGCATCGGGCCGTTTTGGTGTGACCCCTGCTTACTTAACGTCTGCAGAAGTCCTTCAAATTAAAGTCGCGCAAGGTGCAAAACCAGGTGAAGGTGGTCAGTTGCCGGGTGGTAAAGTAAATGGTCTCATTGCCCGTTTACGTTACTCTGTACCGGGTGTAACGCTGATTTCGCCACCTCCGCATCACGACATCTATTCAATTGAAGATTTATCACAGTTGATCTTTGATTTAAAACAGGTTAACCCACAGGCGATGGTGTCAGTTAAGCTGGTTTCTGAACCGGGTGTCGGTACGATTGCGGCGGGTGTAGCGAAAGCCTATGCCGATTTCATTACTATTTCTGGTTATGATGGCGGTACAGCGGCTTCTCCACTTTCTTCAATTCATCATGCAGGTTCACCGTGGGAGCTTGGTCTTTCTGAAGCGCATCAGGCCCTTCGTGTTAATGACCTGCGTGGTAAAGTTCGCGTACAGACAGATGGTGGTTTAAAAACCGGTCTGGATGTCGTAAAAGCAGCAATTCTGGGTGCAGAAAGCTTTGGCTTTGGTTCAACCCCAATGATCGCATTGGGTTGTAAATACCTGCGTATCTGCCACTTGAATAACTGTGCAACCGGTGTTGCGACTCAACAAGATCATTTACGTCAAGAGCATTATATTGGCGAGCCACAAATGCTGATTAACTTCTTCACTTTTATTGCTGAAGAAACCCGTGAATGGTTGGCGGCACTCGGTGTATCGAGTCTGAAAGACCTGATTGGCCGTACGGATCTGCTGGAAGTCTTGCCAGGTGAAACTGCAAAGCATGCACACCTTGATTTAAGCAAACTGCTAGAGTCGCATCCGGCAGCTGAAGGTAAAGCACAGTACTGTGAAGTTCAGGGCAATGCACCGTTTGATAAAGGTATTCTGGCAGAGAAAATGGTAGATGAGATTCTACCTGCCATCGAAGCAGGAACTGGCGGTGAATATAGCTTTACGATCGGTAACTGTGACCGTTCGATTGGTGCTCGTCTGTCTGGTGAAATTGCAAAACGCTATGGCAACCTGAGCATGGAAGCCCATCCGGTGAAAGTTCACCTGAATGGTACTGCAGGCCAGTCACTAGGTGTCTGGAATGCCGGTGGTCTGCATATCAGCCTAGAAGGCGATGCCAATGATTATGTCGGTAAAGGCATGGCTGGCGGTCGCATCTCGATCTTCCCGCCAAAAGGTTCACCATTCCAGACCCAAAATACCGCGATTATTGGGAACACCTGTTTATACGGTGCGACTGGCGGTAAGTTATATGCCGCGGGTACAGCGGGCGAGCGTTTCGCGGTGCGTAACTCGGGTGCATTTGCCGTGATTGAAGGTGCAGGTGATCACTGCTGTGAATATATGACCGGCGGTATTGTGACAGTGCTGGGTAAAGTCGGACATAACTTCGGTGCGGGTATGACTGGTGGTTTTGCTTATGTACTTGATCTGGATAATGACTTCGTTGATCATTATAACCACGAACTGATTGAGCTGAATCGTATTTCCACCGAAGCGATGGAAGAGCACAAAGCCTTCCTGGGTCGTATCCTGGATGAACATATTAAAGAAACGGGTAGTGCTTGGGCGTACAAGATCCGCCATGAGTTTGACTTCTACAGCCGCAAGTTCTGGTTGGTAAAACCAAAAGCAGCCAACTTGCAAACGCTGTTGAAAACCACTCAAGCTGATCCACAATAATTCCACTACTGCAGAAACATAGGCAGATGTAAGGCAACTGTGAACCCCTTACATCTCCCCACGGAGAGAGACATGGCAGAACGCCTGAATAATGACTTTCAATTCCTGGATGTCGCACGCCAAGACCCAGAGAAAAAAGAGATTGATGTCCGCAAAGCAGAATTTGTGGAAATTTATAAGCCTTATACAGCGGAAATTGCAGCCAATCAGACGCATCGCTGCCTAGGCTGTGGTAACCCGTACTGTGAGTGGAAATGTCCGGTACATAACTACATTCCAAACTGGTTAAAACTGGTGTCTGAAGGACGTCTGTTCCAGGCGGCTGAACTATGTCACCAGACCAATACCTTGCCAGAAGTCTGTGGTCGTGTCTGTCCGCAAGACCGTCTGTGTGAAGGGGCGTGTACCCTGAACGACGGTTTCGGTGCGGTGACGATTGGTAATGCCGAAAAATATATCAACGACACTGCCTTTGCATTGGGCTGGCGTCCAGATATGTCCAATGTGAAATGGACAGACAAAAAAGTTGCGATCATTGGTGCAGGTCCTGCCGGACTTGGCTGTGCAGATATTCTGGTGCGTAACGGGGTAAAACCTGTGGTATTTGACAAGCGTCCGGAAATCGGTGGTTTGCTGACTTTTGGTATTCCAGAATTCAAAATGGAAAAAGACGTAATGAAACGCCGCCGTGAAATCTTCACGGGTATGGGGGTGGAATTCCGTCTGAACACTGAGATTGGTACAGATGTGACCATCGACCAGTTACTTGCAGATTATGATGCGGTATTTATGGGTATGGGAACATACACTTACATGAAAGGTGGTTTTGCCGGTGAAGATCTAGATGGTGTTTACGATGCGCTGGACTTCCTGATTGCCAATGTCAACCGTTGCCAAGGCTGGGAAAAAGATCCGTCTGAATATATCAGTGTTGAAGGCAAGAAAGTCATCGTTTTAGGCGGTGGTGATACAGCTATGGACTGTAACCGTACCTCAATTCGTCAAGGTGCTGAATCTGTGATGTGTGCTTATCGTCGTGATGAAGAAAATATGCCAGGTTCACGCCGTGAAGTGCAAAATGCGCGTGAAGAAGGGGTAAGTTTCCAGTTCAACCGTCAGCCTATCGAGATTGTCGGTGAAAATGGCAAAGTTACTGGCGTGAAATTTATTACTACTCAGCTAGGTGAGCCAGACAGTCGTGGTCGCCGTAGTCCAGAGCCGATTCCGGGTTCAGAAGAAACTCTTCCAGCGGATGCAGTCCTGCTTGCTTTTGGTTTCCGTACCAGCCCAGCTGACTGGTTCACCGATGTGGAAATTAATCTGGATGGTTCAGGTCGTGTCGTTGCCGCTGAGCAGCAGCAATATAAATTCCAGACCTCGAATCCAAAAATCTTCGCTGGTGGTGATATGGTACGTGGTTCAGATCTTGTAGTAACTGCAATCTGGGAAGGCCGTCAGGCAGCTGAAGGGATTCTGGATTATCTGGATGTTTAACAGTTGAAAATTCACTGAAGTTATGTAAACAACCCGCTACGGCGGGTTTTTTGTTTTTGGATATTGTCTAACTTGAAGAGAGCCCATTAAAAAAGATTATAAAAAGTAACAAAACTTTAGAAAATACTGTTTAAAATCAAATTAATTATATAAATATTAATAAATAATTGAGGAGAAGATATCATGCGTGTATTCAAACAATCTCTTATCGCCTTGATGCTGGCCAGTACCCTCACGCTGACGGGTTGTGGCTATAACACCTTACAGGTTAAAGATGAAGCGGTGACGGCTGCATGGTCAGAAGTGCAGAACCAGTACCAACGCCGTGCCGATCTGGTGCCGAATCTGGTCAATGTCGTGAAAGGTTATGCTGCACATGAAGAACAGGTGCTCACCGAAGTGACTCAGGCACGTGCCAATGTTGCCGGCTTAAAAGTCGATAAAGAGGTCCTAGAGAATCCTGAACTATTCCAGCGCTATCAGGAAGCTCAATCGCAAATGACCAGTGCCTTGTCACGTCTGCTGGTAGTAACTGAAAACTATCCTGATTTGAAAGCCAACCAGCAGTTCCGTGATTTGCAGGTCCAGCTGGAAGGCACTGAAAACCGGATTGCCGTTGCACGTAACCGTTATATCACAACGGTTCAGGACTTTAACTCTTATGCGCGTCAGTTCCCGCAGGTGATGACGGCTAAAGTGATTGGCATGGACACCAAACCGAACTTTAGCGCCGAGCAAAGTGCACAGAAAGCTCCCACGGTTTCCTTTGAATAAGTAAGATCTTTAAATAAGTGAGGAATCAGATGTTCGAGATGCTGCTGAAATACTGTGCTGGTTTGCTTCTCATGCTGGGCATGGGAATGACAACACTTGTTTCAGCAGAAACGGCGACGGCTACAGATACTGAAGAAGTCATCGTAGCCCGTGAAATCTTACAGCCTAAAAATAATCAAAATACTCCAGCCCAAAATACAGAAACTGCAGCAGCATCACAGCCACAAATTGTCAATGACATGGCTGAAGGGCAGCTTCAGCGCGACTTGCCCAGCCTGAATGAACCAGTTATTGATCAGGCAAATTTACTCAGTCCCACTGAAAAACAGCAACTCAGTCAGCGCATTCTAAAACTTTATAATGAAGGCAAAGGGCAAATAGGTGTAGTCATTGTTCCAACCACGGGGCAGGAAGATATTTTTGATTACTCCATGCGCGTTGCTGAAGCCTGGCAGCTGGGTTCAGCCAAGCGCGACAATGGTTTGTTGATGACGATTGCCATTAATGATCGCCGTATTCAAATTTTGACCGGTTATGGTCTGGAGGGTGTACTACCTGACATAGTGGCAGGTCGAATTATTCATGACAAAATTACGCCATTTTTTAAGCAAGGCCAATATGCGCAAGGCATTGATTCTGGACTAACCGAAATTGAACGTATTTTAAATTTAGATCCTGAAATTGCTGCACAGGCCGCGGATGAAATCAAAGAACGTCAGGAACAAGCCTATCAAGCTCAAAAAGCATCGCAAGCTACTTTTGGGAGTGTCATCTTTATTATTGTTGCAGGTGTTATTGGCTCCATGATCTTTGGTAAACGTCTGAGCGCAGCAACTGCAGCGGTGGCAGGTACAGCGGCAGGATTGGTGAATGGCTTAGGCTTGGTTGCTAGCCTAATGATTGGCGCAGGTATTTTCTTTTTATTGGTCACCTCTATTGCCCAGCTGATTTTACATGCCTTTTTAGCTGGTGGCGGCCGGGGCGGTGGTAGTGGCCGTGGTGGATTTGGTGGCGGCGGCTTCGGCGGTGGCGGTGGCAGTTTTGGCGGGGGAGGAGCATCAGGCTCATGGTAACAACTACAGATACGACAGAGATTGTCACGCAACCTAAGCTGGAAGAACATGCACAGCCGAGTTTTAAGCGCTGGCTAAAGCATTTCTTTTATATGCCTGCAACCAAGCGCTTTTTTTCCAAGCAGGATCAGTATGCAATTGCACTTGCGGTCGAAGAAGCCGAGCATGGCCATGTCGGAGAGATTCAGGTGGTGATTGAAGGCTGCTTGCCTTCTCGCTCTGCTTATTATCAAGATACTTTATGCCGAGCACGGCAATTATTTGCCGAGATAGGTGTTTGGGATACAGAATATAATAGTGGAGTACTCCTGTATTTGAATCTTTGTGAACATAAGGTTGAAATCGTGATTGACCGTGGAATTAAGAATGCCACGACCCAGCAAGTCTGGGATGAAATATGCCAAAGCATCATTCAAAATCTGGCTCAGCAGGAGTTTAAAGAAGGTGTAATTGAAGGTGTGAAGCAGATTGGAGAAATTCTAGATCAGTACTATGATCGAAAAATAGATGATTTAAAGAATGAATTAGGGAATAAACCAATCATTCTGGGGTGATTTTAGTCAACTAACTGACAAAATTTGTCAGTTAGTTACACAAAATAAAACACAAAGATTACAAAAAATAAAAATATTTTTTTAAAGTGCTGTTTTTTCTCTCAATTTTATTATAATAAAACTTGGCACACTTAGTGCTAAATATAAAATAAGCGGAATGAGCTTTTTCTTTTAAGCTTATAAATAAACAAAAACATTTGTGGAGAATGTTATGAATACAGTACAAAAGGGTTTTACCCTTATTGAGTTAATGATTGTTGTTGCAATTATCGGTATTCTTGCTGCGATTGCGATTCCTGCTTATCAAGATTATACAGTTCGTGCGCGTGTATCAGAAGGCATGACTGCTGCATCAGCAGTAAAAGCTACTGTTAGTGAAAATATCTCAAATAATGGTGGTGCACTAGCTGCAAATAACTGTCTAGGATTTACTGACGTTAGTACAGCTACTGCTAATGTGGCGTCAGTGACATGTACACCCGCTACAGGTGTAATAACAGTAACAATGACTAATAAAGCAAAAGCAGCGGCATTCACCTTGACTCCGACTGCAAGTGCAAATGGTGTAACTTGGAAGTGTGCTAAATCTGGTACTACTGATATTAAATATTTACCAGCAGAGTGTCGTGGAACCTAATGTTTGACTCAGTTAAACATTTAAAAAATAAAGAGCTATTTATAGCTCTTTATTTTTTTATTTTTATTTTAGGAATTTCTATTCAATTGAGTTTTAATTTCTACAATGAAGCTCGAGTTTTAGAAATTTTACTTTTATTAGGTTTAGGTTTCTATAGTTTTATAAATAAAGGAAATTTTTTTTTTAAAAAAGAGTTAGTTTTTTTATTTTTTATTTTCTTTGGCTTGTTTTTTTGGCTTAATTATCAAATAATTTTTTTTGAAATATTATTATTTTATTTATTATATAGAGCATTTTTTGTTTTAAAGTATAATGAAATACTATCTAAATTGATTGTGTTTTCTAGTTTGTTTATTTTTATTTTTTTCCCTGTGTCTTTATGGGAGTATTTGAATACAGGAAAATATCAAAATTGGTATCCTTTACCATGGAATATACGTGTTTATAATAGCTATTTTTTGATATTCTCTATTTTTGCAATTTGGTTTTTTTTAAAAGAAAAATATAAAATTATCTACTTGTGTTTTATATTCTTAGCTTTCTTATCAATTCTTTTGGATGGTGGTCGTTCAGCAACTTTAGCTTATACGGTTTTTATTGGGTTAATTTGCATATTCAATAGGTCGGCTCGGTTAAAATTAATATTTATATATAGTTTAACGTGGTTAGCTTATTTTTTAATTATACATTTCTCAAGTCAATCAGGTTCTAGTTTGAGATCTATTGCTAGAGATTCTACAAGTGGTCGTTATGATCTTTGGCTAAATGCATTTCAATGTTGGTTACAAAGTCCAATTTTAGGGTGTGGTTTTTATCAATTAGATCAATACCCAAGCTTATCAGCGCATCCCCATAATTTATTTATTCAAATTTTAACTGAAACAGGCTTAATAGGATTTTCTTTCTTGGCTTATATTGTTTTTAGTATTTTAAGAAAAATAAGCTTGAACCTTAAAAAAAACTATTTTGTCATCGCAGCATTAATAGCAATAGCTATAGATTTATCATTCTCGGGTATTCATATTTACCCGATTACTCAGTTTGCACTACTTTGGTTATTTGTTTTCTTGCTTAAAAATCCAGAATTTAAGCATTCAGCTTATTTTAATTCACTTAATAATAAAAAATCAACTTTAACTAAAATTATATATTTTGTTGTGTGGCTTATAATTACATTTGTATTTTTTTACTTATTTTTAAACACTTCTGTCTTGTCAGGAAGCTTACCTTCAACACCACCCCGTTTTTGGGAGTATGGTTATCAGCTTTTTTGAAAAAATATTATAAAAATTTTCACTCTTAGAACCAAATACTATTTTTCATTCAAGAAGCAGATTACCTTTTAATCTGCTTTTTGTTTATCATGTGCCCAATCTTCACTGCCTTAAATTTCTATGAAATTCACGCTTGCTCTTATCGCAGCAATCCTCATCTCTCTTGCATGGCTTATGCCTGTTCATTATCGTCCTTGGGTCACTTATACGGGTGAGCTATACGCATTTTTTGCATTATTTGTGCTAGCTACAATCTGTCTAAAAGAAAAATTAAGAATTCCAGTAGTTAGTCTGCCGCTATTGTTACTCACCTGTGTACCATTTATACATTTTCTGACAGGACAGGTCTTTTTCTTTAGCACAGCCATGATGGGCTTTATTTTTGTCTTTAGTTTTTGGCTCGTGAGTGTGTTGGGTTATAACCTTTCAATAGGAGATTATAATCGGGAAAAAACCTTTACCAACCTTAGCTATGTGTTTTTGGCTTCAGGTACAGTCACAGGCATTATCGCACTTTGCCAGTGGACTAATTTGGACGCGACTTTGCCAGGTATGGTGAATATCAGCGGTAATCAGCGGCCCTATGCTAATTTCGCTCAGCCAAATAATATGGCAACTTTTTTAGTCATGGCTTTGATGAGCTGCCTTTACTTATATGAAAATAAAAAAATCCATACCAAATGGTTATTTGCCTGCGCTGCAGTGATTGTTATGGGAGCGGCTTTAAGTCAGTCACGTACTGCTTGGGTTGCTGCAATCGCGATTATGCTATATCTGGCGTTCTACCAATATAAAGGCATTATCCGCCTGAAATGGTATTACAGCACAGCGTGGTTCATTTTTTTTATTTCCTGTATTGTGGCTTTTCCATTACTCAGTCAGCTCGCTGCACAAGTAATGGATACGGACGTCGTACAAAGCAGGGATGTGGTATCTCGTGCTACCGGAGATATGTCGCGTATTGCGATCTGGCAGCAAATGCTGGCAGCGATTCAGGCACAACCTTGGTTTGGCTATGGTTGGTATCAAACTAGCGCAGCGTTCGTTTCAGTTAGCGATACTGTACAAGGCCCGGTGTGGATCCGTAGTGCACATAATTTTATTATTGATTTCCTGATCTGGAATGGACTGATCATCGGTCTGCCTTTCTTGGCATATTTTGGTTATTTAGGCTTTCAGTTACAGCGCTGGGTGAATACGCCAGAATCTGTCATTGGAATCTTGATGATCGGGGCTTTTGTGACGCATGCCATGTTTGAGTTTCCACAGCATTATGCCTATTTCCTGTTGCCAGTAGGTTTTATTCTGGGTACGGTTCTGGCACAAAGTCCAAAAACTAAAAAAGTGGTTATGCCATCAATTGGTATGAAATTCATTTTTGCTGTTGGGTTACTTCTATTAATTGTGATTTATCGCGATTATGATGTTGCAGTACCAAAACTCGGGCAAAGTATTCGTTATGAGAAACAGGCGGAAAAAATCACCAATGAAAAACCAATTTATCTACTGACTGAGTTTAATCATCGTATTGCCTGGATTCGTCTGAATCCTTATAGCAAAGCGTCTGCTGAACAGATTCAGGAAGGTGAACAAATGGTCTTGAGTTATCCGACTAAATATAACCTGATCAAATATGCCAAACTTTTAGCTTTTAATGGATATGAGGCGGAAGCCAAGCACCAGCTGCAACGCTTAAAGACCATTCAGAAAACTGAAATGAGTTATGAAGAATTAACGCAGGATGTACCTCGCTAAATACAAAAAAGCCAGTAGATGCTGGCTTTTTCTTGTCTTAATTTTGAGTTTAGAGCTGACTTTGAATATAGTTTTCAATGCCAATGCTTTCGATCAGATCAATTTGTGTCGTTGTCCAATCCAGATAATTTTCTTCTTTCTCTAGAATTTCCTGAACCAGATCACGCGTCACATAATCCATTTGAGTTTCAGCTAATGCCACAGCTTTCTGGATGGCTTCAATATTTTCTTTAACTTTGCGCACATCACAATGCAGCACTTCTTGAGTATGCTGACCAATATACAGTTTGCCCAGATTCTGTAAATTCGGCAGACCTTCCAAAAATAAAATACGTTCAATAATTTTATCGGCATGTTTCATCTGAACAATGGATTCTTTATATTCTGCCGAGCCCAGTTTCTCAATGCCCCAGTCATTAAACATGCGCGAATGCAGGAAATACTGGTTAATGGCAGTTAAGTGGTGATACAACACCTGATTGAGCTGATTAATCACATCACGATTGCCTTTCATCGCATAACTCCATTTGGACCTGTTTTATCTTTCTAAGAAAGCGCTCTAATCCTGATAGTAAAGCAAGTCAGGGGCAAATGGCGAGTAATTTATGGAACAGCAAATGAAAATCGACATCGAATCGATCCAGACTCAGATGAGTGGCAATAAAAACCCGCCAGAGTCAAAGGCGGGGGAGGAGTAATGATCGAAGATCATTGTTTTTCATTATGCTTATAAGGAGAAATATTTTTAATTTATGCTGCAACGGCCAGTCGTGCTGCAATTTGTGAAACTTCATCACTGATGATCATACGAGCTTCTGGTGCACAGCGGCCACAGCAAGTTCCCAAGTCCAACATATCGCGGACATCACGATAACTTTCAGCGCCATTTGCAATAGCATCTTTAATGTCTTGATCTGTAATGCCACGGCATAGACAAACGTACATAGGACACAACCACAGTGATTAAATAAGATAAGTAATATTATTGATAATTGTTATCGTTTGTCAATAAAAATCATTTGAAATAGCTTTTATCATGATTGATGATTTAGATAAAAAAGCATCATCTGAGCGGAAATCCGAGTACTGCTCGGATTTCCACACAAAAGCGATTCATGATTTAGAATGAGATATTGCAGGGCGGGGATTGAGTGATTTTTATAACTTATTGATTAATGATGACAATACCATCCATCTCAACCAAGGCATCTTTAGGCAGGCTTGCGACACCTAAAGCGGCACGTGCTGGATAAGGCTGGGCAAAATACTCGCCCATAATCTGGTTCACAAGTTGAAAATGAGATAAATCGGTCAGAAAAATATTCAGTTTGGCGATATCTGCCAAAGAACCACCAGCAGCTTCGCAGACTGCTTTTAAATTATCAAACACCCGGCGAATTTGAGCTTCAATGCCTTCAACCAGCTCCATACTATAAGGATCCAGGCCAATCTGACCTGATAGATATAAGGTATCACCCACTAAAATGGCTTGCGAATAAGTGCCAATCGCAGCAGGGGCATTTTCAGTATGGATTACTTGGCGGGACATTAATTTCTCCTTTTATCATCGACATACATCATATTCGATCAATTCGGCCGATAGAAGCACTATCGTTTTAAATGATCAACTCGCTTTAGAAGCTTCACTGAAAACGACGGGCTGAGCTAGACGGATAATTCGTGGGAAACCGAAATACATGCGTAAATCCCGGATAATCTGTGCAATCTGTTTACGGTTATGCACCACGATATTGACATAGGTTTTGTCATCCTGAGTACGTACCATTTCTACCCCGGAATGCGCTTTACGGCATTGGTAAATCAGGTCGGAAATCTGCTCGTCATTCATATCCAGGTCAATGCTAAGATAGGCAGTAAAGCTGATATCTTCCAGATCATCCGAGGTCCACTGTAACAGCATGATATTTTCTGGATGCTGATGCTGTTCATGCAGCAGGTTGTGACAGCGTGCACGATGCACAATTAAACCGCGACGGGTCAAATGACCCTGAATCGGATCACCCAGCACAGGATTACAGCAATGTGCATATTTGACATCGACACCTTCCGTTCCCTGAATCAGACGGTCTGAGCTGGCAATATTCTGATGTTGATCTTGGGCAAATAAATGGTTGGCCACCAGTTGCGGTAATAAATCACCGACTGCAATCTGTTCAAACAGCTGTTCCTTGCTGGAAACATGGCGCCATTCCAAAAGGTTCTTCCAGTCTGCTTCGGTCAGATCACGAATGGAACGATGGAACAGTTTCAGTGCACGATTGAGTGCCTGTTGTCCGACCAGACGTTGCTCATCTGGATCTTGATCGCGCAGAATATTCTGAATAGCACGACGGGCTTTCTGGGTATTAATAAAACTGAGCCAATCCGGATTCGGGGTGGCGAGGACATCGGTAATAATTTCGACTACCTGACCACTCACTAAAGGCGTTGAAAGCGGCTTAGTTTCATTGTTAATTTTTGCACCAACGGCATGGTTGCCTAGGAATAAACTTGCGGCATAAGCAAAGTCAACCGCCGTGGCGCCTTGCGGCAATTCATGTAAATGACCGTGTGGGGTATAGACCCAGATTTTTTCCTGATGTAAATAGTCCAGTAGTTCACTGAAAGTGGTTTTGGCACATTCACCATCGACCAGTACATTCAGATTCTGCATTGAGGCCTGAATCGCAGAGCGGCAGGCCTGAGGAGCACTTTCACCGAGCACGACACCAAAACGTGCCGCTTTACGCATGAGTTCTGTTTGAATGGTAAGCGATAGGGTCGTCTTTTCGCCTTTCAAACGCATCATTAAGGACTGGTTGCCTCCCGGTAATGGGCGGCGGATATGATCTTCATAACTCTGGATTTTAAAACTTTGGGTCAGAATTTCTGCCAGTCGGTCACAGTCCGCGATGCTCTGTAAAATAATTTCAAAAGCATGGCTGTGAGTCAATTCTTGTAGATCGATGTCATTTTTAACGAAGTGGCGCAGTAGCTCAATATTGTTATTTTTCTTCTTAATCCGGCCTTGAATGGCATTCTGTTGCAGCAGTTCAGTTAGGTTCTTTTCCCATTTGGCCTGATATTCACAGCGTTTTGGCTTGGTTTCCAGCAGGGCAGCCTGCACATCGTTATACATATCCAGATCTAGATTCTGATAACAAAGATGTTCCAGGTTATCGGCCATTTCGTTCATACCGACAATACGTGCCATTGGAACAAAAATTTCAAAGGTTTCGCGGGCAATACGCGCGCGTTTGTCGGGACGCAGTGCGTCCAAAGTGGTCATGTTGTGATAACGGTCGGCCAGTTTCACGATAATGACACGTGGATCTTGTAGAGTCGCTTGCAGGATTTTCCGGAAAGAAGCCGCTTTATTATATTCTTTATCGCTGGAATGACTCAGTTTGGTGACACCATCGACCAGTTCAGCGACGGTAAAACCAAAAATCTTGCTAATATCGTCTTTGTTGAACTCAGTATCTTCAATCACATCATGCAGCAGGGCAGCCATTAAAGTTTCAGTGTCCAAACGCATATGCGCCAAGATACAGCTGACCGCAATCGGATGCAGAATATAGGGTTCACCACTTTTACGCACAATCCCGTCATGCGCCATATCTGCATAATCACAGGCCGCAAGCACACGTTCGACATCGCTTTCACTTAAATACGCATCGATAATGATCTCTAACTGCTGCTTGGCTTGACTGACCTGTGGGCCTGGCATAAAACACCTTTTCAACTGAATTTTTTACAAATAAAACGTGAAAGCATTCTAGAAATGTGAATTTCTTGGCTTGATGGTTTTTTGCTGCTACAGAGCAGAAAACCAATACAAACTTGATAGCTAACCCTTATGTTATAACCGTTCTGGCATAAATATAAAAGTCACATAACAAAAAAAGCCTAGTTTAGAACTAGGCTTTTTGAGTGACGATCTCTTATTGGAAAGAAAAACCGTCTAAGTTTAGATTATTTGCAGAAAGTGCAAGATCCAAGCTTGATGTTTGATAGTCTTGATCACGTTGTTTCAAAATGTCTTTTGATACATGACCTGAAGCGATTTCACGTAAAGCAACAACAGTCGGTTTGTCATTGTCCCATTCTACAGTTGGTTCAATACCTTGACGTGCCAATTGACGCGCGCGCTTGCTTGCCACTAGTACAAGCTCAAAGCGGTTGTCTACATGGTCTAAACAATCTTCAACGGTGACGCGTGCCATAAGAATTCTCGTTTGAATAATAAATTTTAACAGACTGCACAGTATAAAAGGCTTTGTCTATAGACTCAAGTTTTAATCACTGCTCAGTTGGCGTAATCAGTTTTTGGATCAGTTTTTCATGACGGTTGGCTTGCTGGCTAAGCACCAGACGATTGGCGATAATCACCGCTTCCAGGTCATGCAGTGCCTTATTAAAGTCGTCATTAATAATGATATAGTCAAAGTTGCTATATTGCTGCATATCTTCTACCGCGCAGCTTAGACGATGTTCAATCACATCCACCGCATCAGTACCACGGTTAGACAGGCGTTCACGCAAGTCGAACTGGCTTGGTGGTAAGATAAAAATTTGTTTAGATTCAGGAAAAAGTCGACGAACCTGTTGCGCACCTTGCCAGTCAATTTCCAGTAGCACATCATGACCTTTGGCCAGTTGTTCTTTGACTGTGGCTTGCGCGGTACCGTAGTAATTACCAAATACTTCGGCGTATTCGATAAAACCGCCTTCATTGACCAGATTTAAAAAATCTTCTTTATTTGAGAAATGATAGTGTACGCCATCGAGTTCGCCAGGTCGTTGACCGCGTGTAGTGTGTGACACAGAAACGTGAAGATTGTTGACACGCTCAAGTAGGGCTTTAACAAGGGATGTTTTGCCTGTTCCAGACGCTGCAGAAACGACAAACAAGAGACCCGACATGATATTTTTCCTGATATGATAAAATATCTTCTCTATTTTAGAGTAGAGCGGCTTTAAACTAAATAGTTGTCAGTCGATTGTTTACATTTATTTCAATTGAACCGCTAAAAATGGTGTGAGTATTGAGGATTCTATGGAAATTGTTTTAGCCAACCCACGTGGTTTTTGTGCTGGTGTAGATCGTGCCATTGCGATCGTGAACCGTGCCCTAGAATGCTTTAACCCACCGATTTATGTGCGTCATGAAGTGGTGCACAACAAATTTGTCGTAGATGACTTACGCCAGCGCGGTGCAATTTTTGTTGATGAACTCGATGAAGTCCCTGATAACAATATTGTGATTTTTAGCGCACATGGGGTTTCGAAAGCGGTACAGCTTGAAGCTGAGCGTCGTGGTTTAAAAGTCTTCGATGCGACTTGTCCCTTGGTGACCAAGGTGCATATCGAAGTGACTAAATATGCCCGTGAAGGTGTAGAGGCCATTCTGATTGGTCATGAAGGCCATCCAGAAGTTGAAGGCACCATGGGGCAATATGACAAGAAAAATGGTGGTGAGATTTATCTGGTTGAAGATGAAGAAGATGTCGCTGCCTTAAGCGTGCATCACCCTGAAAAAGTCGCTTTTGTCACGCAAACGACCTTATCGATTGACGATACGGCGAAAGTGATTGATGCCTTGCGTCAAAAATTCCCGCTAATTCAAGGTCCACGTAAAGACGATATTTGTTATGCTACACAGAACCGTCAGGATGCAGTGCGTGACTTGGCAGAACGTTGTGATGTGGTACTTGTTGTGGGTTCACCCAATTCCTCTAATTCAAACCGTTTGCGTGAACTGGCTGAACGTATGGGGAAAGCTGCTTATCTGGTGGATAATGCTGATCAACTCAAACAGGAGTGGTTTGCAGAAAATGCCCAGATTGGGGTAACAGCAGGCGCCTCTGCACCGGAAATTCTGATCAAACAGGTGATTCAGCGTTTGCAGGATTGGGGTGCACAAGCGCCCAAAGAGTTGGATGGCCGAGAAGAAAATATTACCTTTAGTTTACCTAAAGAGTTACGTATTCCGGTAACTCAGGCCTAAAGTGTTAAGCATTTAACATTCTGAGTTTTTTATGAATTGACAGATAAGTGCTTTTTGGCAATTATCTGTTTTTTTATACCTTTTATCTGTTGTGTGTAGTTATTGTAATTTTAATAAGTAATAGTTTACATGGGTCAGTCTAAGGCCTAGGGGAGGGGGAATATGCGTAAAATCCAGGGATTTACCTTAATTGAACTGATGGTGACGATTGCGGTATTGGCGATTATTGCAGGAATAGCTGCTCCTTCGTTTGGAAATGCTATAAAAAAACAACAGTTAAATAATACTGCTAAAGAACTTGCATATTTATTTGGTCAAGCTCGTGCTCAATCTGCCGCCCTGCGTAAACAGGTAACCATAAAATTTAACAATGGCACTAATGATGCAACTACTTTTCATTGGACTTCTAAATATAGTGATATAAGGCTTACCAGTGATACGACAGATGTGGTATTCCAGCCCATAGGTTTAGTCACTAAAAGAAACAAGCAAATTGATAATCCTAGCTTTAATCCACTTCTACCTGAAAATAACACTACTAATCCTAAGAAAATTGATCAAGTGGTTCCACTCGTTTTTACAGTATGCAGTACGAAATTGGCTGCCTCAAAAGAAATCAGTATTTCTAGAACAGGTGTAATTGAAAAAATTGAAAATAAAGCAGGGGCATGTTGATGATCAAATCACAATATGGCGTTGGACTAATGGAAGTATTGGTAGCACTTTTTATTTTAGCTGTAGGAGTAGTCGGTTTCTCGGTATTGCAGCTCCGTGCACTTCAGGCGATGACGGAAGCAACTGACCGAACAATGGCCATGACAGTGGCTCGCGATTTGACCGATCGTATGCGCATTAATCGTTTAGCTTTAAATCATTATGTAACTGCTATCAACACCAAACAGTCAGAAACAGGCTGTTTAGGAAGTAGCTCTACCTATGTACCTGCATGTGATGGCCAAAAAATAGCCAAATATGATGCGACACAGATTTTAAGCAAGGCAGAAAGTTTGGGGCAGACGATTGTGATGAAGCAGTGTGAAGGAAGCAGTCGCACCTGTATTTATATTGCATGGGGAAAAACAGCCATTACAAAAGATGATATTTCTACATGTATGGCTAATGGAGTATATAAAGCTGGCGCACAATGCCTAGTAATGGAGGCATATTAAGGATGAAACCACAATCTGGCTTTACACTTATCGAACTTATGATTTCCCTTGTGCTGGGATTACTTATTACAGCCGCAGCTATACAACTTTATATTACCGCTCAAAAAAATATGGCTATACAACAAGGCGCAGCTAATTTGCAGAATAGTGCCAGTTTTGGCCTGGAATATATGTTGCGCAATATACGTCTAGCGAATTTAAACTCAGGTAAACCGATTATGGATCCCTCGATATTACATGGGGGGATTGTCTTAGATAGGGCTAATCTTAGTACCAATTCAACGTTTAAGATCACTGGAGCTGATGCGAGTAATAACCTCATGACAGCAGGAAATATCGGACCTTCAAATTTACAGGGATTAAAAAGCGATCAACTGGTGATCCAGTATCGCAATACTATTAATAATAAATATGACTGTGAAGGTACTGAAATTGCTAGAAATGTATATGTAGTCGAACGTTATTTTTTAAGAGCAGATAGCAAGGTAAATAATGATCCAAATGCTGCTTTAGCATTAGCCTGTAAAGCTACCAGCTATTCTGGTGATAATGATCTTAAACTTGATAACTTAAATGGGAACGGTGAGGTCATTATTCCTCGAGTCGACCATTTACACATTTTATTAGGTGTCGCCAGTGACACTGTTGATGCTACCAAATCACCAGCAGTTGCAGGCCAGGATGGGGTACTGGATCGTTTTGGCTACATTAGTATTCCTAATTATTTAGCTTTGGCAACTAAACCTCAGATTGTATCTCTTCAATTAGGGATGCTGGTGCGTTCACCAGATAGTGTGGGGAATAATAGTGCTGTTGACCCAAATAAAAACTATCAAATTTTTGATATTAATAAGCCTTTAATTGCTGACAATAAAAATAATTTGTATATGAGGCAAGTAGTTACCCAAACAGTAGCACTGAGAAATGGATTTGGTATTCAGGAGAATCCTCAATGAAAGCTTTATCTATACAGCGAGGAGCTACTTTAATTGTAGTTCTGGTTATGCTCATCCTATTAACTTTAGTGGGAACCTGGGCAATCAGAGGAAGCTTAACCTCCTTAAATATTGCTACGAATACGCAGGCACAGGCCCTGCTTCAGCAAGCCTCTGATGCCATATTTTTTAGCTTGGAAAATCAGACTTCTGATGATTTTGCGCTAACCAATATGAGGATTGGGGATGGAATGCTGGCTTATGTATTAAGACCGGAAAATAAGGATAAAGAACTTGTATTCTGTATTCGTGGGGGGGATGCGAATACTCTGGAGGGGAGTCGGAATGCAAGTGCTGTCTATTGGGAAGGTAGTCAAATTAAAAATTCTCAACTGGGAAATATCGGCTTTTGCAAAATTTCTCGTAAATCAGACTTCATTAGTGGCCGTTCAGCAGTAATGACGCGAGTGGGCATTCGAGCGGATAGTTCTGGTCTGGATTGGGAACATTTATTGGAAGGAGATGATGCCCAGCTATCAAAAACTCAACAGATCCAGAAAGTGGCAGTCAACGTTATTTCTATTATTCCAAATTTAAGTGAAAGCTCTGCAACAGATATCCAAAACTGCTTATCCAATTACACAAGTTTTTATGATTCTTTGGCCGCCAATAAGACGGTAGCAGAGTGTTTAAAGGATCATAATGTGCCTTATAGCGATCAGGAAATGCAATACACCCTAAGACCTGTAAAAGGAACATCGTAAAGGAATGCTAATGATGAAATATATAAAAAAACAAGTGAATATGACACCATTTTTCCGAAAAACGATTGTCTCTAAATTTAAAGTAGCGGGAATCTCTACAGTATTAACTGCTTTATTATGTGCTGCGCTCCCTATGAGTTATGCAAGTGATATTGAAATTTATAAGGTGCCTGAAGATAGTGTAGGCAGTACTACATTAATGTTGATGCTCGATTTATCAGGCAGTATGGGATATGGGGTAGGATACAGTAATACGTCCATGAGTATTCAGGATGATTATGGTGTATGTGTGGGCTCAAGAAATAATGTAGTAGAGGATACAACAACGACTCCTTTATACTCACGTTACTATTGTGCAGTTTCTGCTAGTGCAGCTAGTTCTAAAGTCAAGGATCCTCAAACGGGTTGTGAAAAACAGCCTAATGGTAGTTACCGATGCTATGACCGTTTAACCCGGTTAAAAGATGGGTTAAGAGAAATTTTACAGGGCACCCCTACTGTACCTCGGGTGAGTGATAAAATCGTTCTAGGCCTTTCTACCTTTGCTGGAGATAATGGTTATATCCGAGTACCTGCAAGACCTTTAAGTGAAGTTATAAGTACTTACCAAGTATTGGAGACAACTTTAGTTGAAGAAGAATATATAGATAAGGTTCAAGTTGGTACAACAACAAAAAACTATACTTTTGATAAAGAAAGGTGGGCTAGTTATACAGTTACAGAAAAAGAATCCTATAGATGTTACCTAATTTTTACTTGTACAAGAGATGTTCCTGTAACCTATTATCAAGCTTGTAAGAATGCTTGGGATTCTACTTCTCCGTATGCTTGTAGTTCATGGTCTGCTCCTTCAAAAGACATGCCAACTAATTTTAATGATAAGCTTCCATTCAAATCCTGTACCCAAGGTGATAATTGTAAAATTTTTTACGAAAAAGACCAAACTGGAACAACTGAAGTTCCAGTTTATGAAAATGTGACCAAAACAAGAACAGTTGAAAAACAAACTTGGGTGACAAAAAATATTACACAGCGAGATTTACTCCTTTCTACAATCAAAGATTTGAAAGCTAGTGGAGGAACACCAACACCATATGCATATGCTGAAGCTGCTGCATATTTAATGGGGCAACCTACCTTAAATAATAATACTTATAGTGGATTTAATTTATCTGTTGTAGATGCTAAAGATACAACTAAAACTCGAACTTATTTGGCACCTCAATCCATTAGTGGTCAAGTTAATAATCCAGAAAAACGTGAGTGTAGTGGACAAGGAATTTACTTTTTAACAGATGGAGAACCATCACCTGGAGGGAATTCTACTAATATATATAATGCTATGAATACAACATTAGGAAGTCAGTCAGCCCAATTTGATTGTAGTCTAAGCCCTTTAGGTAACCGTGGTCCATATGGTAGCAGTAACAATGGTTGGGCATGTGTCGGTAGATATGCACAAGCGTTACTAGATCCTGCAAAAAATCCTGTCGGTTTAAAAATTAAAACTGCTGTTGTAGGGTTTGGTAGCGATTTCAATGGGGATAGTAACCCAGACGTACAAGATGCAAAAGATTGGGGGGTACTGGGTGGCGGTGGCTGGAAAGCTGGTTCTAACTCTAAAGATATTTCAGACAGTATTAATAAGTTCGTTGAGGAATTGAATAAAGATATTCCATCTATGAGTACCGGGTCATCAACGATTCCATTAGATGATTTGAACCCTGCAATTGTACAGCCTTATTCTTACTTCCCACAGTTTGAGCCAAAAGTAAATCCAGTAGAGCGTCAGCAAATCTGGTTTGGTAATTTGAAAAAGTTCCACGTAGTGAATAATGGAGTTTATGCAAGTAAAACGCCTAGCGATTTAACTGTGGTGGTGAAAAAAAGTAAATTGCAAGATTTAGCTGATATCTGGGCCAAAGCTGGGATGAGTTATCCAGAAAATGCACCAATATTTAAAAAAGGCGGAGCTTTAAGTCAGCTTCCTTTAGGGCTTGGTACTAATACAACGGGTAATTCAGTAACTGCGAGAACTCTCTTAACTGACTATAGTTATGATGGAACTAAACCTGTAGCTGAGCAAGTTTCTCGTAATTTAGATCTAGTCAAAATTGATCATACTTATACAACTAATGCGAAGACTAAAACAGATGGTACTTATTCAAGAGCTTTAATGAGCTTGCTCGGTTTCAATATTCCAAGTGATATTTCTACAACTGATCTCGATCTTTCTACCTATTCGGCTACAGTAAGACAAATGGGAAGCATTCTGCATTCTAAACCTATCCTGATTACTCAGCAGGGTAAGGCAGTAGCTGAGAAAGACAACAATACAGGTAAAATCAGTATTGGTAGTACAAATCGTGAAGATTATGTGCTATTCGGGACAACTCAAGGTTTGATCCATATTGTAAATGCAGAGACTGGGGTAGAAAAATTTTCTTTTGTTCCTAAAGAAATTATTGAAGGTCAGTCAGAAACTTTCAAAAATGAAGGAGGAAATCTGGCGGGAGGGAAAGATGCTCTTTATTATGGTATGGATGGCGAATGGACTGCTCACACAATCTATGTCAGTAAAAGTGATGGGACTCTAACTGTAAAAGGAACTTCTCGTACTGACTTGGATGGTAAAACTGAGGACCTGAGCGGTAAGCAGTGGGTATATGGCGGAATGAGAATGGGTGGACGTAGTTATTACGCCCTAGATCTAACCGATATTAATAGTCCAAAAATTAAATTCCATATTGATCCAAGCGCAGGCAAAGTATATTCGCAAAAAAATCCTGCCGGTAAGTCTTTTAGTGCATTAAGTAAAATGGGCCAGAGCTGGTCTAAACCAAGCCTTGGCTATATTAACTGGCAAGGCAAACGTAAACTCGTCATGATTGTCGGAGGAGGGTACGATGCGGGTGGAGTTGATGGAGATGGTTTGAAGGTCAATGGTATCCGTACGGGTTATGCTGGATATGAAATCTACAATTACAAACAGGAAAATGCCACTTCAACCAATAAAGAAATTGGTGCAGGAGTGTATATGTTTGATGCTGATACCGGGGATCTATTATGGAATGCAGACTCTAGTACTAATGATCACTTAAAATATAGTGTTGTAAGTCAGATTCGTACTGTAGACCGTAATAATGATGGGGTGATTGACCATTTATATTTTGGTGATCTTGCGGGACAAGCGTTTAGGGTGGATTTCAAGAATGATGGTGCGACGACATTTACTGCACAAGCTAACAGGATTTTAAATCTGCATCAAAATAATGGTACTAGTCCGCGTTTTTATACGATGCCAGCCTTCACGGCTCACTATAGCGCAGGTAGTAATGCTATTTATGGCGGAAATATTGTAGTCGCTACCTTTGTGTCTGGTAATCAGAGTTCGCCATTGGTAGGTACAGTAGATTCGGCACAGAAGAAAGATCCTCTAGGTTTACAATACGATGCTGCCTATGCGATCTATGATTATGATGCTTATCCAAGTACTGCTGAAGGACGTTATCCAACTTCAAATATGGAAGCAAGAACATTGGCTAGTAGCTCCGCTACCAGTCCAGCCCCTACCCAGCTGAGATATGTCAATAACGCTACGTCTTCAACTACAGTAAATAAAACTAGTGGGTGGGGAGGCTGGTATTATGTGTTTAATAAAAAGTTTGATGGTAGTGAAGCTGCAGCAAACATTATTAAAGGTCTAACTACTCCAATTGCTTTAGAGGGTAGTCTATATGTTACTCAATATGACGCATCTAATAATGGTACTACTTCAAGTTGTGGTGCTGGGGTAAAAGGGCATAGTTTTACACAGCGTTTATGTTTGCCAACAGGTGTATGTAAGCAGGATGCGAATTACACTTATAATTTAGGATCAGGGATTGTAAGTCCAAATGTGGGCAGTACAGATAATGATCCAAATAAACGGAGTCTGGTGGTACCTGATCCAAATGATGTTTGCTCAGGACCTAACTGTAGTCCATGTAAAGGTGCGGCATGTGGAGCAAATGGAAAGTTCCTGGAAACAGGCGGTTCCTTACGTTTTATTCCAAATCGTTGGTATGAAAAATATGCACAATAATCATTGGACTATGCGTATGCCGCAACAAGGATTTACATTAATTGAATTAATGGTGGTGGTTGCAATTGTGGCTATTCTTGCCACGATTGCAATCCCGAGCTATCAGACTCATACCCGAAAGGCAATCGCTGGTCAGGCCCAGCAGGAAATACAAAAGCTAGCAGAGCAGTTGGAGCGTCATAAAGGTAAAAATTTCAGCTATTTAGGTTTTGATCCTAGCTATTTGTATAAAGATAATAGTGGAAATTTAATTGGTTATAGCACAACTAACGCGCAGCTAAACCTACCTTTAAATAGTACTGGAACTGCTGTCAAATATATTATTTCAATTCGAGATGGAACGGAGAGTGCCAAACTTTTAACCAATACTAATGCGCTCGGACAAAGATGGGCTATTAAAGCAGAAAGCCAAGATCCGAATAATTTTACCTTTCTTATGACGAGTACAGGAATCCAGTGTAAAAATCAGACTAGAGCAAATGTATCTTATACAGGGTGTGGCACAGGAGGGGTGAGTACATGGTAAGAAACCGGTTAGGATTTACTCTTATTGAACTGATGTTAGTGGTAGCGGTTATTGCTATTCTTGCAGCAGTAGCTCTTCCTTCTTATCAGGAGCATGTAAGAAAGACAAAGCGTACAGAGGTACAGGCCGAGTTAATTGACATAGCAAGTAGATTGCAACAATACAAGTCAACTAATTTTAACTATAAGATTAATGCAACAACTGCGATTGATTTAACTAAGTTAGGCTTTCCTTCAGCTACTCCTTTATCTCAAAATGGTTTGTATACACTTAATTTAAGTTTTAATACAGCAGCAACAAGCTGGGTGCTAAGTGCTGTACCTTCACCCACAGGAAGTCAGAAGAATGATGGGGTAAGTTGTTTGGATGATACTGGTCAACGTTACTGGTCAAAAGTAACAGCAACTGCCAGTGCCTGTGGTAGTGCTTTAGCAGTAAATTCAAACTGGGACGGTCGCTAAATTCAAAATTGTAGCCAACCCACTTTTAATCTTTCATTCAGGGCAAAGTTCAAGTAAAATACTGCCCTCTATGAAAGGGGTTTGAGCTGTATCGATGGTCGGTACAAGGATAATCCGTAAAAACTATAAGGTTCTATCATGGTTGTTATTCGTCTTGCACGCGGTGGTGCTAAAAAACGTCCGTTCTATCAAATCATTGTGACTGATAGCCGTAATGCACGTGACGGTCGTTTCATCGAACGTATCGGTTTCTTCAACCCTACAGCTCAAGGTAAAGCAGAGAAACTTCGTTTAGATGCTGAACGTTTTGCTCACTGGGTTTCTCAAGGTGCTCAACCTTCTGATCGTGTTGCTTCTTTAGCTGCTCAAGCTAAAAAAGCTGCAGTTGCTGCATAATTTTTCTATAAATTAGGTAGTAGCTTGCCCATGACACCAACACAGAATGTTCCCGAAGATCGTATTCAGATTGGACAGTTGCGTTCAGCATATGGATTAAATGGGTGGCTCTGGGTCTATTCCAATACAGAACCTATGAGCAACATATTTGACTATCTGCCTTGGTACATTGAGACCAAAGCAGGTTGGCAAATTGTCGATGTAAAACGTTGGAAACCACATGGTAAAGGACTGGTTGTTTCGCTGAAAGGTGTGAGTGATCGCACTGGCGCAGACGAACTGGTTGGCTCCAATGTCTGGATCTCTAAATCGCAACTGCCTCAAGCAGGCGTAGATGAGTACTATTGGTCTGATTTAAAAGGTCTAACTGTGTTAGGTCTGGACGATGAAGAGCAAGAAGTCAATCTCGGTCAAATTTTTGAGCTGTTTGAGACAGGTGCTAACGATGTGATGGTGGTTCGCGCAACTGCCGACAGCATCGATGGCGAAGAGCGAATGATCCCATGGCATAAAGATGTGGTGCAACGCGTTGATCTTGAAGCTGGTCGTATCTACGTCAATTGGGGCGTAGACTACTAAGAATTTTTCGGAAATACGGGAGTCTGCGATGTTTTTTGCAGTCATTACGCTTTTTCCTGAAATGTTTGAAGCGATTACAGCCTATGGGATTAGCGGGCGCGCAGCAAAACGTGAGTTGATGCAAATTCATTGTATCAATCCTCGCGATTATGCGACGGGCAACTATAAACGGGTGGATGAACGTCCATTCGGTGGTGGTCCGGGTATGGTGATGATGGCTGAGCCTCTGGCAAAAGCAATCCAGCATGCCAAAGAGCTTGCAACGCAAGCGGGTGCAGTTCAGGTTCCTGTGGTGTATATGTCACCGCAAGGAAAGACCTTAAGCGAAACTGCGGTACAGGATTTTGTCAAATATGATGGAATCATTGTACTGTGCGGACGTTATGAAGGCGTCGATGAACGTTTGATCCAGCAATATGTTGATCAGGAATGGTCAATTGGAGATTACGTCTTGTCGGGTGGTGAACTGCCTGCGATGGTTTTATTGGACAGTATTATCCGGAGAATTCCGGGTGCCATGTCTGATGAACAGTCACACGTGCAAGACTCATTTGTGGATGGTCTTCTAGACTGCCCACAATATACCAAGCCAGATCATTTTGAAGGTTTGGATGTGCCTGAGGTGTTAAAGTCCGGGCATCATGCCAATATTGAAAAATGGCGGTTTTTGCAGCGATATCAGCGTACACTTGAACGCCGCCCAGAGTTGGTGGAAAAAGTCGAACTGACCAAGCAGCAGAAAAAATGGCTAAAAGATTTGTAAGATATTAATGAGTAATCATTTCTATCTTCAAGCAAGTACTTAAAATCATTTAAGTATTCTTTAATAGGCTCTTTATGGTTGAGATGGTCAACCATAAAGGGAAAGATAATCGGGTCTATGCGCTTTAGCCTCTATACCCAGCGATGATCAGACCTCTTCTGACTCGCATATATTGGAGATACCCCATGAGCGGTAAGCATCCTTTAGTTCAAGTAATTGAAAACGCACAATTGAAACAAAACATCCCTGCTTTTGCACCAGGTGATACAGTTATTGTTCAAGTTAAAGTAAAAGAAGGCGACCGTGAGCGTTTACAGGCGTTCGAAGGCGTTGTAATTGCTAAGAAAAACCGTGGTTTGAACTCTGCGTTCACAGTACGTAAAATTTCTAGCGGTGTTGGCGTTGAGCGTGTATTCCAAACTCACTCTCCAATCGTTGCTGGTATCGAAGTGAAACGTCGTGGTGACGTTCGTCGTGCTAAACTTTACTACCTACGTGAATTGTCTGGTAAAGCTGCACGTATTCGTGAAAAATTACCAGCTCGTAAAACTAAAGCTTAATTTTAAGTTTTATACGAGTGAAAAAATGCGCCTTTGGGCGCATTTTTTATGCCTAATTTTTATGTAGATTTATTCGAAATGTTCCTGCAAAGGCAAGATCATAGCATCTAAAATATCCAAGAAAATTTTATGAATAAACATCAGGAATAATACAAAATATCCCCAAGACTGGACTCCTGCATTAAAAAGTTGAATGCAAATAAAACATTGTGTGATAACCAGTAAAATACTGATCCATACATTTGCGATAATATGTCGATGACAAGAGGGGCAATAATAAGGCTCATATTTTTTAAATTGAAAAGGATTAATGACTTTTCGTTTGCAGCAGGGGCAGGTTCTTTTAAATTTGTTTTTGATTTCTATAGAACGTATCTGCATTTATTTTATTTCACACTTATTTTTTTATATTTGATGAATATTTTATATGCAGTTTGATCATGATTAACAAGTAAATTTTAAGAAAAAAATTAGCGAAAAATAAGATAGAAAAGCCTCTGGATGAATAGAGGCTTGGGTGGTTTTATAAACCTTGCAGTTTTAAACGGTTGGCATGCTGACGATAGGCAGCAACTGGATCAGGCGCAAAGGTACCTTTAATGCCAAACAACAAGTTGATTTCATCCAGATGATTCCACGGGTAATCATCACGAATCGTTTTACCAAATTTGGCACTACATACCGACACAATTCCATCATTTGCGCCAGCCTTGCTCGCAGAAAGTAGATCCAAGGCTTTCATGGCGGCATCGCTGACATCTAGGGGATTGGTCACGGGTTGATTGCCCGTCATTGAATACAGCGCAATGTCTTGGTCTTTATATTTTCCCTCACCACATGGACTCAGCGAAAGCCCGAGTTTAAAGCGTTGGTTAAATTCGGCTGTGCCTTCAATCGACGTGCTGTGTCCTGCTGCAAGGGCATTGTGCGGGAAAGCTTGACCGTCTAAGCCTTGTGCCCACATGATGACGTTACCAAAACTGCTGATCAGGGTATTGAGCAGTTCAGATGTTCCGGTCTGATTGGCAAGTCGCATAACATCAGAGGCGACAATCGTCCCTTGATTGGCGCCGCCCACAGTCATCACTGAGGCTACATGTTGCGGCATCACCCCGGCTGCATAACGCACGCTATGCGTATCATGACTATGACCAATTAAATTCAGTTTTTTGGCGCCGGTGATTGCCATGACTTCTTTCAGTTGCTCCACATATTGTTCACCTCTGATTTCGCTGGAATTGAAAGGTGAGATGCGGGTGGCAAAGGCAGTTGAACCGTTACGGGCTAAATCTGGCAAAATTTGATACCAATAATCCATGCCTAAGGCATCAAAACCAATTCGATTAAAGCCGACCATGCCATGTGCAAATACAATCGGGTATTGTGTTTTTGCATAATTGGACACGACAAATCTGGATTCTGCTTGCTGCAAATTGGAAGCCTGCACATATTGGCCCGCAAATAACACGCAGCATAAGGTTATAAAATGCGTTCTAATTTTCATAAAGTTCCATTTTGGCGGTTTAAAAATTAGAAAATCCCTGTGCATTGGGATGACAGGGATGAGATTGAATTACAGGCCTTGCAATTTGAGCCGGTTGGCATGCTGGCGATAAACATCGACTGGGTCTGGAGCAAAGATATTTTTTAATCCGAGGAACTGGTTCACTTCATCCAGATGGTTCCAGTTGTAGTTATCCCGAATGGTTTTACCGAATTTGGCACTACAGCGGGAGACCAGACCATCATTTTCCTTGCCGCCATCAATGAGTAGAGCTGTAACTGTCAAGGCTGAATCAGGATCGAGCGGATTGGTGACTTGACCTATACCGGTAAATGAATAATGACGAATATCACCGTCTTTTTCCTTACCTTCACCGCAGGCGGTGGTTGGCATACCGAGCGGATATTTCTGGTTGAATTGAGCGGATCCTGCCAGGGTCAGGCTGCTACCACCGGCCAGAGAATCATGCGGGAAACTGTTCGGATCCAACCCTTGTGCCCAGGTGATGGCCTTAGACACCAGGTTGATACCACCGACTAAAGGCCCTTGTATCGGTGTACCTTCTGCTTGCAGGATCAGGTCTCCAACCGGGGAGCCCTTATGCGGAGCACCGACAGAAGTCAGGGAAGCGACTATTCCATTCCCTGCACCTGCGACATAACGAATGGTCGGGCCGCCATGGGAATGACCGATCAGATTGACTTTCTTTGCACCGGTAATGGCCAGAATTTCATTTACCTGCTCTAAAAGTTGCTCACCCCGAATTTCCGATGAGTTAAAAGGCGAGACACGTGTTGCCCAGACATTACCGCCATTACGCGCCAGATCCGGTAAAATCTGATACCAGTAATCCAGTCCAAACTGGTCAGTACCGATCCGGATGAAACCCGCCATACCATGTGCAAAGACAATCGGATATTGGGTCTTGGCATATTGTGAACTAGCTTTTGCTGTGACCTGACTGGCCTGGGTGGATGCCTGGGTGCTGAGACATGTACCCGCCAGCAGCAGGCCAGTGATTAATATTCCGAATTTCATTATATTTTCCTCACTTGTGTTGTTTTAACGGGATGATCCTCATCCGGTTCTTTAGAGTTCCCCGAGTTGACAGGAACTAGGTTTTCCAAAATTTGTTGATTAATCCATTAGATCTATTCATAAAGATGAGTGATTTATAAGCCTTGCAGCTTGAGCCGGTTGGCATGTTGGCGATAGAGTGCGATCGGATCCTGCGCGAAAGGGCCCAAAATACCAAAAAACTGGTTTACTTCATCAAAATGATTGTGGGCATAATCCTGACGAATGATTTGGCCATAACGTCCGCTACACAACGGCAGAGCACCATCATTGGCTTCTCCTTTCAAGAAACTGCTACCTAAAGTCACGACTGTAGACTCAATTACATCCAAGGAATTGGTTGCCTGCCGGTTGCCCATCCAGGAATAGTGGTAAATTCGATTTGGCGTGAGTTTGCTGCCCTGAGACTGACAGTCTTTGGGAATGGCAGAGGAGCCATATTTCATATTGAAAGCCTGAATCGCCTCTGGATTCATGGCTTCCAGTGCTTCGATCATACTGACCGGATACTGGTTAGCTGTAACCAGATTCATGCTATGTCCCAGAATTGTACCGATGGCATGGATAAAGGGTGCAAGGAGGAGTGTCTGGCTGGCATTGACAAAAACTGGTGTGCCTTGCATAGCGCCCGCAATAGCGGTTAAGGAGGCAGCTTTATGTGGCGCAACGCCCTCGATATATTGAATCGTTGGGCCACCTTGGCTATGCCCAATCAGATTGACTTTCTTCTGACCAGTTAATGCCAGTACTTCATCAATTTGCATCAAGAGCTGTTCACCGCGGAGTTCATTGGACGCAACAGCAGACAATTCGGCAGAAAATACCCGTGCACCATGCCGGCTCAGGTCTTGGGGAATCTGATACCAGTAATCCAGACCGATGCTCTCCGTTCCAATCCGGTTAAAACCCAGACCAAAACCATGAACAAAGACCATCGGATATTTTGTCTTGGCATAACTCGAGAGGACAAAATTGCTTTTATATTCCTGTAATGCCGAGGCTTGCACAGGGCCAGTCAAGATGGAAACCAGCAGTAAAAGGTTCAAGTGATAGATTATTTTTTTCATTGCAGCTTCCCGGTCACTGATAGATCAAATGAAAAGAACTAGAAAAAAGCCTATATTTCAGCTGAAATATAGGCACCCTGGCGTTATAAACCTTCTAATTTGAGTCGGTTGGCATGCTGGCGATAGAGGGCGATCGGATCGGGTGCAAACACGCCTTTCAGACCAAACATCATATTGGCCAGGTCCGTATGATTGAGTTTGTACTGGTCATGAATCACCTTGCCCATGAACGCACTACAACGTGAAACCATGCCATCATTGTCTTTACTGCCATAAGATAAAGGGCCGAGCTGCATCAGGATCGTATCAATATCCAGGGCATTGGTGGCTTGGGCCACACCCGTCCATGAATAATAATGAATACCTTTACTGTCTTTCTGTTTTAAATTTTTATTGCAGTTTTCTGTGGACGCCAACACGCCATCTTTGACTACCTGTTGTGCCACTGTGGCATTAAAAGTATTTGAGCCGGTCTGGGTCAGGGATTTCATGGAAGCATCAAAATCAATTTCCAGTTCAGGCTTAAACTGACCCAGTGCAATCAATGGACCAATAATATAATCACCTAAAATGTTAAAGGCGGTACGCGTCAGGCTATTGTTCTGAATATCATCTGCCACTTTGGAGCCATGGTAGGTTCCTGCAACGCCAGTAATAGAGGCGATATACTGCGGCTGGGTCGCTGCAACATACAGCACTGTTGGTCCGCCATGAGAGTGACCAATCAAATTCAGTTTTTTCTTGCCGGTAATTGCCACAACCTCTTCAACCTGATGAACTAGTTGTTCACCGCGATGCGCCGTTGTATTTGCTGGAGACAATTGTGCCGCAAAGACGGTTGAGCCATTACGTGCCATATCTGGCAGAATCTGATACCAGTAATCCAGCCCGATACTATCGGTGCCAATGCGTGACCAGCCTAGCCAGCCATGCACCATCAGGATGGGATATTTGGTCTTGGCATAGTCAGACCGGCTCTTTTCGATGACTTGTGTTGCACTCGCTGCAGCCTGAGTCTGTGCAGAAAAACTGAATCCCAGAGTAGTCGCTAAAGCCACAGTCAGTAACTGGGCTGTCTTGCTGAAAGTATGCATAGCTGTCCCTTTTTTAATTCTATCTTTATTCAAGTAATCATTGCTTTTTGTAGAGTGTCGCAAGCCACAAATCAGACGATGAAAATACAGTTTCGGCCTTCAGTGGCTAAGCAAATTTTCTTTTAATGAAGCGGTATTTTTTCACTTCAGAGGTCTAAAACCATGTCATTTGGGGACATGCAGGACAGGAGGAATTTACATTGTAAGTATGTGTTTTATTTGCAGATGTATTTAAATAAAAAGTCTTTGAAATAATTGAAATTTATCTAAGTTATTTTGTGTAAATTCGAAATATTTAGAAACAAATATAAAAGATCATTTTGAGAAAAAATATAAAGTTATCAAAAGGGCATTTATAAAAAAGCCATCAACAGGTGATGGCTTTTAGGCTTAGTCAGCAAAGGGCAGCTTGGCTCCCTGATCATGAACCTGTTCAAAGGTTTCTACCCGCAGCTGTTCTTGCGGTGTATTAAAATGTTTGCTGCGAAGCTGGGCAATGGCTTGCTGTTTGGCGGTATCTGACATGCCGGACTGGGTAATCTGATCCCGTTCATCTAAATAGCCCGTCACCCGGTTTTTCCAGTCGCTACGTTGTACATCCAGTTGTTCCAGACGTTGTGTCGCTTCAGCACCGACCAGATTCATCCGCATTTGCCGGATTTCATCACGGGAACCGCCACGAGCTTTAATATCTGCGGTAAGTTTGCGCAAATCTTCCAGTTTATTCAGTTGTTCCAGATTTTCCTGCCAGTCCTGCGGGAGCTGCTGAAACAGTGCTTTGAGCTTTTGCGCTTTTTCAGTCTCCGTTAAGCTTTTGTCTGCCAGTACGCTCATCCGGTCCAGGGTATATTCATGATAGGCGTCTTCTGTGCCAAACAAGCCCTCAATTTCATACTTGGAAAAGTATTGCTGGCGCAAATTCTGGGTACTGTTATAGATACTGCGATAATAGGCAGGATCTTCCTGATTTAGCCCGGCCGGTGCAGTGAGCTGGCCCAAGCCCTGACGGTACTGGAGATAACGATCCCATAAATCCAGAATTTGCGAGAGTGCAGGCTCTTTATGATTCTGGCGAATATAGGCTTTAAAATCCTGCTGGATCTGCTGCAGATTTTTTTCACCGAACTGGGTAATAAAATATTCAAAACAGTTGCGGGTCTGTTCATTCACAATCAGACGGTTGCTGGCGTCTAGCTGCATCTGACAATTAATTTCGGTATCTTGCTGGCTGGCACTGGGGAAAGCTGCATTGGCAGGGCCATTGACCAAGAGTGCGGTTTGTTCTGCCTGAGTTTCAGTTAAAGGCATTTTTGTCCCGGTATCCGCCTGGGTATTTTCTTTTGGAGACAGCCATAAGATCAATGTGAGAATACACAGCACCAGCAACGCCAGAATGATCCATATTTTATATTTCTGCATATCCTATGCACCTATTTTCTCGTTATTTCATTATTTTTAGATATTCAAGCTTTTAGATATTCAAGCTTTTAGATATTAAAGCTTTTAGATGTTCAAGCCGGCTCAATATGCCATAAAAATCATTAGAGACTATAGAAAAGTTGTAAATCATCTCGCAGGGTTTTACCATGGCGCCAATTTATAAAATGTCTGATTTTTTGCCATGAAAGCATCATCTCCTAAAATTCAGCGCCGTCATCTCAGTGGTGTCTTCCTGCTCAACAAGCCTTTGGGTATCAGCTCTAATGCCGCATTACAAAGAGTCCGCTGGTTGTACCGTGCACAAAAAGCCGGCCATACCGGTGCGCTGGATCCGCTGGCATCCGGTTTATTGCCCGTGTGTTTGGGGGAGGCGACCAAGTTTTCGCATTATTTATTAGATTCGGTCAAGCGTTATCAGACGACCGTATTTTTGGGGCATAGCACCACCACGGGTGATGTGGAAGGCGAGGTGCTCTTGGAAAAAGTGGTTCCTGAATTATCCGAGTCTTTGATTCAGGAAACACTGGCGCAATTTGTGGGTGATATCCAGCAAGTGCCGCCAATGTATTCTGCCTTGAAAAAAGAAGGCCGTCCTTTATACGAACTGGCGCGCAAAGGTATCGAGATTGAACGTGAAGCACGTCCGATTACCATTTTAGCGATTGAGCTTTTATCCTTTACGGAGAACAGTATCACGCTGGATATTACCTGTTCTAAAGGGACTTATATCCGGGTATTGGGTGAAGATATTGCCAAAGCACTGGGAACTTATGGCCATCTGACTTATCTGCACCGCATCAAAACCGGTCATTTTGATTTGATCCCGAGTTATACCATTGAATATCTGGAAAGCCTGAGCGAAGCAGAGCGTGATGCACTGTTGTTGCCGGCCTATGCACCGGTTGATCATTTTCCAAAAGTGCAGGTACCCGAAGGTCGCGCAGAATATTTTAGCCGCGGCATGGAAAGCAATATCGAACATGAAGCAGCTGAACAGGTGCTGGTTTTTGATGGCGAGAAATGTCTGGGGCTGGCAGAAATTACCGACAAAAAACGTCTGGTACCCAAACGCGTCCTGAACCTCTAATCGAGTCAAGATATGGAAATAGAGATCATCATCAGTCTGGTTGTCTTTGCATTTTTTGCAGGGGCGATTGATGCTGCCGTGGGTGGTGGTGGTCTGATCCAGATCCCGGCAATTATGGGGAGTTTACCGCATTTACAGCCTGCTACGGTCTTTGGCACCAATAAACTCGCTTCCATTTGTGGCACCGCTTCTGCGGCATTTTCCTATCTACGTCAGGTAAAACTGCCCTGGTTGCTCTTGGGCGTGATTGCACTATGCAGTTTTGTCAGTTCTTTTATTGGTGCAGCCAGCGTTACGCTAATTCCAGTCGAGATCCTTAAGCCTTTTGTACTGGTCATGTTGATCGTGATCGCAATCTATACCTTGATGAAAAAACAGTTTGGCCAGGTGCATACCGAACAAAAACTGAATCGGAAAATGTTGATTCTGGCCGCTTTGGGCAGTCTGGCGATAGGCTTTTATGATGGTATCTTTGGTCCGGGCACCGGTAGTTTCTTTATTTTCTTTTTTATTCGCTATTTGAGCGTCGACTTCCTGCATGCATCGGCCTTATCGAAAATTGCTAATTTCACCACCAACCTGGCCGCCTTAAGCTTTTTTATTCCCAGTGGCAATGTGCTGTTTATGGTCGGGGCAATGATGGCGATAGTCAATATTTGTGGTTCCTTGGTCGGGGTGCGTTTGGCATTTAAATATGGCAGTGGCTTTATCCGGGTTTTATTTTTGATTCTGGTCAGTCTGCTGATTTGCCGGATGGCATACCAGATGTTTTTTTTAGATCTAAATCCGATGTAAATCATTCTCGATATTAAAATTTCTTAACAAATCACTGTATAAACTGCGTCTAAACCTGTTCTGAAAATCTTCTAGAATCAATGATATGAAAAATAAAACAATCGGAGAAATATCGGAATGACGACTATTTTTGAAGCATTAAGAGAGAGTCATGAGATTCAGCGTGATCTTGCAGAAAAACTATTACAGACTTCCGGGGATACACCAGAACGCCGTGAGCTGTTCAAGCAACTGAAAAATGAATTATTTGCGCATGAAGCTGCGGAAGACCGTTATTTTTATATTCCCTTGATGATGACCGATTCGGGCCTGAATATTACCCGCCATGCCTTGGCCGAACATCATGAAATGGATGAAATGGTCGAGGAATTAACTGCAACTGAATTGAGTAATCCAGGCTGGATTGCCATGGCCAAAAAACTTTCCGAAAAGGTGCATCATCACTTAAAAGAAGAGGAACATGGTTTCTTCCAGCAGGCCGGTAAAATTCTGGATGAAAAGCAGAAGACCGCTTTAGCAGTGCAGTACAAGAATGAATATCAGCGTTATAAAGACATGAAAAAAGATATGCTGGTACAAAGCTAAACATCGAAAAGATGACATTTGATTAGTTACTTTTCCATAATTTATAACTCAAATTAGATGTTTGAGTTAATCGCTATGCATGTTGAGCTTCAGAAGCTTGTACAGCCTCATTTTCTTAAAAATTTAAATGCTTTTGTGTAGGCAATCTCCCTACTTTGGAAAGACCCAAAGTAGGCAAAAGTCTTTTGTTACCCATACACAACGTCCTGTCGTGATGGGTAACATGTGGCATCCTTGCCACACTCGCGTATCAAAAATCTCTTCCTTTCAGTTATGGCACATGGTTATGTTTCTATCTGGAGTGATCAGATTTTTTATCCATTCATTTCTTCTTTAGATTTATCTCAAAGGAAGAAAGTGAAAGAATTAATGCAAATATTTAGTCAGTTGTTTAGATTCCAATAAGGCTTTTAAGCATTCTTTTCTACCGATCCTTGACGGGCGGCACGTACAGTCACACCGACAGATGCCAGCATGATACAGATCAGTGCCACGGTCTGAAGAAGCGTAATTTTTTCGCCCAATAGTACAAAACCGGTCAGTGCAGCCAAAGCCGGAGACAGGCTGGATAGAGTGCCATAGCTGGTTTTATTCAAATGCTGAAGTGCCTTTAAATCCAGAGCATAAGGAATGGCTGTTGCCAGTACAGCAATAGTAATTGCCTTGCCCCAATGCTGGGTGTCTATCAAGGCAGGAGCATTGTTATACAGTCCGATCGGTAACAGGCATAAGGCTGAAATACTGATCGCAATAGTCAGTGCATGCATGCCGATATTCTGCTGAACCACGCGTTGCCCGAAGAAAATATACAGTGCCCAACATAACCCCGCACCTAAAGCACAGGCGGCGCCCACCAGGTCGAAATTACTACTATTGGCCTGTCCCCATGGCACCATCAGTGCGATGCCTAAAATGGCCATTAATACCCAAATATAGTCACTACGATGTTTGATCGAAAGCAGGGCCAGACCTAAAGGACCAATAAACTCCAGACCGACTGCAATTCCCTGCGGTAATCTTCCCAGAGACAGATAGAATAAAATATTCATGACCCCTAAAGCAGCGCTATAGCAGAGCAAATCCCGCCATTTCAAAAAAGGCAAACGGGAAATAATTTTCCAGGAACGAAACATTACCCCAACAATCATTGCTGCAAAGCACAGCCTTAAAATGGTCACAGTGACCGGATCCAGCACACTAAACAGCTGTTTGGCAAAAGATGCACTGATCTGGTAGGAGGTCATGGATAAGACCATGAACAATACGGCAAGGAGTTGGGCGTTTGGCATGGAAGCAGCTTCTACCCAGAGCGGGTGAAAATGAGAAATAGGGGGAAATGAAATTATAGCAAACTGGTTAATTTTTAATGAGTAGGGCAAGGAAATATTTTCCCGAGGTGAACTTAAATTTTGATTCAATCAAGTTAAGTTTTGGCCCGATCAAATATCTAAAGATTTTAAATTTAAAGTTAATCTTCTATGTAATTGCGGTTACAAATTAATCAATTTTTAAATTGATCTTGTTTTTATATTTATTAAAATATCTTAGACCTCGTGATTCGGGTTAGTTTTAAAATAACAATGAAAACATCTTAGATCCCGTGTTTCGGGACAGAATTAAAATAACAATATCAAATAATTAAGGTAGATAATAATGAAATTAAGAGTACTCTCTTGCGCCATTTTTAGCTGCATGCTGGCAGCATGTGGTGGTGGTTCCGACAGTTCTGATAATAATGAACCAGTCACTAGTCAACCTGCACCGACCAATCCTGGAACCCCGGGTGATGGAGCATCAGATACCATTTCTGAATTCTATAACTATCAATTCAACTTACCGAATATTGATGGATCAGAGATGGAATCGCAAAAACTTCTATTAGCTAGTCATAAAAATAAAATTACTGACGGCATATTATATGCGGATGATAACAGCGCTGTTGATACCGAATACGATCTTGAAGAAGATATGGTCTTCTCAACTTATGTCACAACAAAAGGGGTGTTCCCTGCAGATCGCACCCGTACAGCATTAGGTTATAAGCTGGAAAAAATATTAGAAAATACGACGACTCAATTTAAAAGTCGTCCTGTGACGATACCTGAGAACAATATCAGCAATCATCGACACATAGCGTGGTATGACCTGTCTGGTAAAGCATTAACTGAACGTACCAATATTGCTGTGGTGAAAATGTATGATGATCCCGCGACCAGAGTGTTCTTTAACAGTGATAATACGACAGCTGAGCGTAAATACTATAATGAGTTTGCAACCAATTTTGTCGATTTGCAGAAGGCCCGCAAATTCCCAAATGGCTCTAAATGTTTCCGTCTTCTGGCTGAACATCCTGAAGAAGAATATATTGAATTTGATCCGGAAGTAAAAACTGGCTTTAGCACACTTGCTGAATGGCAGGCACAGCAGTCTGTCCAAGAAATGGCAAAAACGATTCTAGATGACACGATGGCTAACTTGAAATATAAAAAGGCAGAATATAAAGATGCTGCTATGCAATATTACAAATATTTCGGTGCGATCGAATATCAAGGCGGAATTTATTCAGTTGATTTCTCGGAACATGGGGAACATATTGATCACGACGACTATATTGCTCAATCAAGACAGGCTGCCTTGGATGACTTGAATAAACAAGAAGGTGTAACTTCTTTAATGATCAAATGGACAGAATATATGTATGATCAGCTTGCCTCTGGATGTGATGGCTATAATGCGACAGCAGCGACTGTATTAAATACTGCGATTAAAGACGCAACACCACGTTAAAATTTGAAAATAAGTGATCTTAAATAAAGGCGCTCTAGCGCCTTTATTTTTATTCAAGATTTTTGTCTTTGGGTCGTCACCGTACAGCCTACCGAAGCACTGATAATCGTGGCCAATGCCAGCCACTGTGTCCACAACAAGGTTTCACCCAGAAAAAATAGGCCTGAGAGTGCGGCAATGGCGGGTTCCAAACTCATCAAGGTACCGAAACTCAGTGCGCTTAAATTACGCAGTGCGATCATTTCTAGAGTGAAAGGCAGTGCACTAGCCAGTACTGCCAAAGCCACAAAATACAACAAACTCATCGGTTCAAAAGTATGTGCCGGCATGCCTGCAAAGAGTGCGATCGGCATCAGTACCAGCATGCCGACAAACATGCCTAAGCAGACAGTATGATTGCCAGAAACGCCTGAAGGTCTTTGGCCGGCAACGATATATAAGGCCCAGCAGGCACCTGCACCCAAGGCGAATGCCATCCCAATCGGGTCAAGCGGCTGGGCAGCCTGATCAAAAGGGAACAGTAGAATTAGCCCTAGAATCGCCAGTCCGACCCAGACAAAGTCGAATTTCTGACGTGCATAAAACAGGGCAACACTTAAGGGGCCAATAAATTCAAAAGAGACGGCAATCCCCAGCGGCAGGCGATTAATCGACAGGTAAAACAGTAGATTCATGCCAGCCAGGGCAAGGCCATAACTGATAATGGCCGGCCACTTGATCTGTCTGAAATGGATTTTCCAAATTTTAAAAATCAGTGCCAAAATCATAGCGCCTAACAGCAGACGCATTGCGGAAACAGTCAGAATGGGAAATTGACCGAACAGATATTTGGCAAAGGAGCCACTGCTTTGCATACTGATCATGGCGATCAACAGAATCAGCGGCGCTTGCACCATCGGTGCGATTTTAAAATTCAGCATGACTAAATAGGTTTCGATTGCTCGAATAGCGGAAGAGCAGCATAAGCTGAAAAAGGTTTAAAAATACAAACCTTAAAAATAAAAAACCACAGCCCGAGAGCTGTGGTTTTTTTATAATATTGAATTAGAACAATACGCGTGCGCGGATTGTACCTTCAACATTCGAAAGCATATCAAGTGCTTCATGAGATGCAGCAGCATCGACATCCATCACCAGGTAACCGACATCGCCTTTAGTCATCAGTGACTGGCCAGAGATGTTGATGCCTTGTTCAGCAAACAGGTTGTTGATTTTAGACAACACGCCCGGAATATTTTGGTGGATGTGCAGTAAACGGTGTTTGCCTTCAGTCAACGGCAATGCGATTTCTGGGAAGTTCACTGCAGAAAGCGTCATACCCTTGTCAGAATAAGCCACGAATTTCTCAGCTACTTCCAGACCGATGTTCGCTTGCGCTTCCATCGTAGAACCGCCTACGTGTGGAGTCAGAATTACGTTTGGCAGGTTACGCAGTGGAGAAACAAATTCTTCACCGTTTGCTTTAGGCTCTTTCGGGAATACATCTACCGCAGCACCAGCAATGTGACCAGATTTGATCGCATCTGCCAGGTCTTCGATCACGACACAGGTACCACGTGCCGCGTTGATGAAGATTGAACCTTCTTTCATTTGCGCGAACTGATCTTTGGTCATGAAGTTACGTGTAGACGGAACATCAGGAACGTGTAGAGAAACCACATCGGCATTTGCCAAAAGTTCGCCCAAGCTACCGACTTGACGTGCATTACCTAAAGGCAATTTAGTCACTGTATCGAAATAGATCACTTTCATACCCATGCTTTCAGCAAGTACAGAAAGTTGTGAACCAATTGAACCGTAACCTACGATACCTAAAGTTTTACCACGTGTTTCGAACGAACCAACTGCAGATTTGTTCCAGCCGCCTGTGTGTGTATCTGCTGATTTTTCAGGTACACGGCGAAGGAGAAGAATTGCTTCAGCAAGTACAAGTTCAGCGACTGAACGCGTATTTGAGTAAGGTGCGTTAAAGACTGGAATACCGCGACGCATTGCAGCGTCCAGGTTCACCTGGTTGGTACCAATACAGAAACAACCGACAGCAATCAGTTTGTTCGCAGCTTCAAAGACTTCTTCAGTCAATTGAGTACGGGAACGAATACCGATGAAGTGAGCATCTTTAATCGCTTCTTTCAACGCTTCACCCTCAAGCGCAGTCTTACGATAATCGATGTTGGTATATCCAGCAGCATTTAGAGTGTCGATGGCATTCTGGTGAACGCCTTCTAACAACAAGAAACGGATTTTATCTTTAGGTAGAGATAGATGTTGGCTCATTACGGCTCCGCTACAAAGGCCAAATTTAGTCGCGGTATAATAGCACAGGAAAAGCGCACTTATACATTTCCTTAATGACGCTCACATCAGCTATTCTGGCAAGATATATTGATAATAATGATCATGGTGTTTGATTTAAATCTGCATTTTCAAAGGTATATTATCAAAATTGTCATTTTTCGCGGGAAACACCAAAAAATAGCTTATAATATTGCGCCATGCTTTTAAAGCAGCGTGATCCGGTGCTTTAATAACCATGTTTCGCCTGATTTGTATCCATGTTTTTATGCATAAAAAATGTGCAAATGAACCAGCGAAGTCTCTCTTGTTTAAATCATGCTAGGTCTGCAAACGATGAATGCTCCAGTCGCTTTAACCCCTGAGTTATTGACCCAATTGACTGCAATTGTGGGTGAAAACCGTATTAAAACCGATACGGACAGCCTCCAGAATTGGGGTCGCGATCATACGAAGCACTTTGATCCAAACCCGTCAGTCGTCGTTTTTCCGTCGTCAACTGAGCAAGTTCAAGACATCGTAAAATTGGCAAACCAATTTAATGTTGCAGTGACTCCATCGGGTGGTCGTACCGGTCTTTCTGCAGGTGCAGTCGCAGCCAATGGCGAGATCGTGGTCAGCATGGACAAGATGAACCAGATTCTGGAGTTTTTCCCGGCAGATCGTATGGTGCGCGTACAGGCAGGTGTGGTGACTGAACAGTTACAGAACTATGCTGAAGAGCAGGGCATGTATTACCCAGTTGACTTTGCTTCGGCAGGTTCATCGCAAATTGGCGGTAACATCGGCACCAATGCTGGCGGCATCAAAGTGATTAAATACGGCATGACCCGTAACTGGGTACTTGGCCTGACCGTTGTGACGGGTAAGGGCGATGTATTGCGTCTGAACAAGGGCATGATCAAGAATGCTACTGGTTATGCAATTCAGCATTTATTTATTGGTGGTGAAGGCACGCTGGGTCTGGTGACTGAAGCGGAAATCAAGCTTGAACGTCAACCGCAAGACCTGCAAGTAATGGTACTGGGTGTGCCTGACTTTGATGCGATCATGCCGTTATTGCATGCTTTCCAGGCGAAAATTGATTTAACCGCATTTGAGTTTTTTGGTGAACTCGCAATGCAAAAAGTCTTGGCCCATGGTCATGTGCAGCGTCCATTTGAAACTGAATGCCCATTCTATGTATTGCTTGAGTTTGAAGCGCCGTTTGAGCCGATTATGGACAAGGCGATGGAAATCTTCGAGCATTGCATGGAACAAGGTTGGGTACTGGACGGCGTAATGAGCCAAAGCCTGGATCAGGTAGAAAGCTTATGGCGTTTGCGTGAAGACATTTCTGAATCTATCGCGCCGTTTATTCCATATAAAAATGACATCTCAGTTCTAATTACGCATGTTCCAGCGTTCATTAAAGAAATTGATGCAATTGTATCGACGAATTACCCAGACTTTGAAATCTGCTGGTTTGGTCATATTGGTGACGGTAATTTGCACTTAAACATCTTAAAACCTGCGGATTTGTCTAAAGATGAATTCTTTGCCAAATGTCAGGTCGTGAACAAGTATGTTTTTGATACTGTGAAAAAATATGACGGTTCAATTTCTGCGGAACATGGTGTGGGCATGACCAAGAAGCCATATCTTGAATATTCGCGTTCGGCGGAAGAAATTGAATATATGAAAGCCCTGAAAAAAGTGTTTGATCCAAAGGGCATCATGAACCCGGGTAAACTCTTCGATCTTTAATCGGTCGGAATTGAAAAAAGCGCATCGAAAGGTGCGTTTTTTTATTGCTGTGTAAAGGCAGTTACAGAGTCTAAATGGTTTTGTACTAAGAAGTTCGGCATGATGGGTTGGAATAAGAATGACGATAAAGGGTTAAATAATATGTTCCGGATATTGGCAGTCGCAACTCTCGCTTTTGGTATATTGGGTTCAGGCTGTGCAACTGCTCAACAGGTCATTGCAAAGGTACAGTCATCTTCGGATACGCCTTTGGAACAGGTTTTACAATTAAGACCGGACTTGCGTAAGGAACTGGCAACAGTTGAGTTGCGCCAGTTCTTTGACAAGGTAGAGTCGCCCACGATTGGACAGGTCAAAGTCACTGAAACTGGGTTAATGGATGATTCGGTACGTTCAGTACAGACCATTTATTATTTTAAACGGGAAGATAACAGCTGGATGCTGGAAAATACCGAGAAGTTGTATCGTTGTGCACGAGGTTCAAATACCAAGACTTTCCAGAAAGCAGTCTGTCCATAATAGTGTTTGATCTTTAGACAGATTTTGGTTAAAAGCGTATCTAGAGGATGCGCTTTTTTATTTGGAAGATTATCTCTACGATCAGTTATATTTATTCAGAGCGTTTGAATATCTCATCTGCTAAAATTATTTCTTTCTATTTTAGACAAAGTTCAGTCTGTTAAAACGGGCAGACTGACAATAAAAACTCCCATGCAAAATATCCACACCCAAAAACTGACCCGTGCCACACTTATGTTCCCGCTGGCACTGGTCCTGTTTGAATTCTCAGTCTATATATGTAATGACCTGATTCAACCGGCCATGCTGGCGATTACCCGTGATTTTGGTGTGAGTAGTTCGTGGGCGCCATCCTCCATGTCCTTTTTCCTGTTGGGTGGGGCATTTGTCGCAGCGATTCTGGGACCTTTGTCCGATCGTCTTGGACGTAAAATGGTACTGCTGGGTGGTGTGGCGTTTTTCACGATTAGCTGTCTGGCTATTTTATTAACACCCAATATCGAAAGTTTCTTATTCCTGCGCTTTTTACAGGGCTTTGGCCTGTCCTTTATTACCGCCGTTGGTTATGCCGCCATTCAGGAAAGCTTTGAAGAACGTGATGCCATCAAAGTCATGGCACTGATGGCCAATGTGTCTTTGCTGGCACCTTTGCTAGGACCAGTGCTGGGTGCCTTTATGATTGATCATATCTCTTGGCATTGGGGCTTTATCGGTATCGCATTTCTGTCATTTCTGAGCTGGTTCGGCCTGAAAGCCAAAATGCCAAACCTGAAAGTCAGTATTCCCAGACAGCCGGTCAGCTATATTCTGGATGACTTTAAACAGGTTTTAAAAAATAAACGCTTTGTGATCATGACTGTAGCCTTGCCTTTGGTGAGTCTGCCCTTGATGTTATGGATTGCCCTGTCACCCGTGATTCTGGTCGAGCAATTTGGATTCAGTAGCGTGCAATATGGTCTGGCGCAGTTTCCGGTCTTGGGCGGCCTGATTGCAGGTAATCTGATTCTGCTAAAAATTATCGATAAAATACCGCTGGGCAAAACCGTATTATTGGGTCTGCCACTGATGTTGCTGGGTACCGGTTTATTGATGATGGGCTTATTGATTCCAGAATATTTTATTCATTGTCTGATTATCGGCACCACTTGTATCAGTCTGGGTGAGGGTGTGAGTTTTTCGGTGCTGTATCGTTTTGCATTAATGTCTTCTGAAGTGTCCAAAGGCACGGTGGCTGCGACGGTTTCTATTATCCTGATGCTCAGCTTTTTTGTGGTGATTGAAGCAGTAAGGATGGCGTATGAAGCCTACGATATCTGGGCCTACTGTGCTGCCTCTTTGATTCTGATTGCACTCTGGTTTACTTTGCCGCGCATGCAGCTCAAACAGTTAATGCTGGAAAGACAGGAGCGTGGGGAGTTTTGATTCCTTATCGAGGGAACTTATAAATTATTGAAATCATATGTTCAGTATTGAATTTCCCTCTCCTTTTAGGAGAGGGCTAGGGTGAGGTTAAGTATTTAATAAGTTCCCTCTCTCTAACTCTCTCCCAAAGGGAGAGAAAATTTTCTTTTGACTGATCTAATTATATTAGGATTCTACAATTAAGCTTCAGCGGGCTGTTCCAGCTTCTTCAATTTCATATCAAACAGGAATGGACCGAAAGGCAGAATCGAAGCGATTAAACCCATCACAAACATGCTGAGAGACCATTTCTGTTTTTCACATACTGCGAATAACACCACCAGAAACAGCACAAACAGTACCCCATGACCCATGCCGACATATTTCACCAGAATCGGATTATCCATCATATATTTCACTGGCATCGCGATAAATAACAGCAGCAGGAATGAAATCCCTTCAAGCAAACCGACCAGACGCAAAGTTTTGATGTTCATAATACATATTGATTTAACCGAATTAGTTCTGAGTGTACCGAATATCACCTGAATATTGAATCTTAATAATAAAGATATATTCAATATTTTTAATAAGTTATAACCAAGTAAGGCAGTTGGTTATTTAATCTCGGCATCTAATAATTCATGACGTAATTTTAGTAATTCCGGTAAGGTTTCCAACAATAAACTGATCTGTTTCAACACCAAAAGCAGATGTGCTGACTGGTTTTCCTGGGTACTTAAGCGTTGAATTTCTGCCAGTTTATGATCGATGTCGTAGGTATCTAAAGGCTGTTGTTGCAGCAATACCCCAGTTAAGGTTTGCTGGCACCAGTGCATTAAATCCAGAATTTGTGTATCAGTAACCTGCTCACGGTGACTCCCCAATGCTGCAATATAACTGAGCTGGCTATGACTATAGACCAGATAGCGAAAGGCACTTTTGACCAGTTGCGGATCTGGATTCGGTTCGGTACTCAGACTTGAAATCATGCTGGATAAATCAATCTGTGCATTGTGGGCCAGACGCCGTGCAGTCCGGTAAGCAATACTGTTATCTTTACCGTTTCGATATTGCTCGACCACTGCAGAAAAATAGTTCAGTGTTGCATGTGATGATTTTTTGATATTGCTGGAAATATTACGAAAATTCCAGTCAGGCCAGATCCAGCTTACTGCCATCCAGGCAATCAGACAGCCTATGAGGGTATCAATGATACGCGGTAAGATAATGGCGTAACCGGCACCTTTCAGGTTGAAGATCAGGAGTACCATCAAGGTCGCCATGAGGGTTGCCATGGCATATTTTTTGGAACGCAGATAGAAAAAACCGACACCAAAAATCACTGTCAGCAGCAATTGTCCTTCGACACTTGGCACAAAATACAGAATGGGGACACCCAGCATGACCCCTAATAATGTTCCCAGGGTCCGCAATTTGAGCCGGCTTTTGGTGGCAAAATAACTGATCTGACAGACAAACAGGCTGGTCAGTAAAATCCAGTAGCCATTTTTCGCAAAGGGTAATAATGAAATGGCATAGCCGACTAGAAATACAATGGCAATCCGCACCGCATGCCGAAAGAGTGCCGATTGTGGACTTAAGTGCGGTTTGAGTTTCAGCCAGAGATCTGTGCTATCGCGAATATCATCATCAAACAGACTCAGGTCATCAAAATGCTGCTGATAGCGTGGCTTATACAGCGCCTGTTGATCATGCAGGTGTTGTAACTGCTCATATACACTCAGCAGATTGGCCAAAATAAGCTGTAAATTTTTAACTTCAATATTTTGTGGGTGTTGAGCAATCCAGTCCTGCATCGACTCCTGTAAATGTTTTAATGCCAGTTCATCATCTGTAGACAGGTAAAATTTCTCATTGCGCAGTACACATTCTGCCAAATGCTGACAGGCAAGGGCTTGCAGACGGATATTTTTCTGAATCCGGAAAATCAGGTCAGTGCGGCTAAAATGCTGTTCGATCTGTTCATAATGCAGATAATTCGCGGTGGCCTGTTCATGAATATCCTGCATCAAAAAATACAGATTCAGCCAGTAAATGGTATTACGATTGGCACGCGAAGCTTTGAGTCGGGTCAATAGCGAATCTTTGCTGCGGTTAAAACTCTGAATGACTAAAGTATTTTTAAGTGACAACTCATAGAGCAGGTTTTCAACATTCGGATGCTGGTCCGGATCAAACAGTTTGGCTTTACTTAGCAGTAAATCCGACATGTGCTGCAAGCTTTGTGCGAGATTTTCCTGAACCTGCAAAGTAGGACGCAGCAGAAAAAACAGAATAGACGTCAGGCCGTACCATAGCGCCCCAATGACAAAATAAAGTGGCTGTTCATACCAGTGCTGATATTCGCCCAGGCCGAACATGGTATAGATTGACAGTAAAATGGTGCCAAATGAAATTGTGGCATAACGTTGGCCTAAGGCACCCATTAGAATAAATAGCGCACTCGACAGTGATAGCCACAGTGCAAACCAGAATTTATGCGGAGCAAGAAATTCCAGAATGCTGCTGACACTAAAAAACAGAATGAGGACGAGTAACAGGTTGCGCAAACGCAGGCTTAGCCGGTCATCAAAATCAGTCAGTGCCGTGGCAATTGCCCCTAACGTTACTGGAACGATCAAGAAGTCATAACCCAGAAATTTCAGACCGAAAGTGGTACCTAAAAACACCAGCAGGATCTGCAGGCAATAAGTCATCAGCGCACTGGACTGAAAGGGCAGCAGGACAGGTTTTATAATTTTAACAAAAGTAGCAGTCGCAGGTCGGGCAGCATTCACAAGGACAGGATCCGGAAAGTAAAAACGCAAAGTTCTGAATGCAATTTAGACGCCAAAATAAAAGAAAAATCCATGAAAAAAACGAGCATAGTGCCCGTTTTTTCTATTTAGTCATTGGCATGAAGGTGTTTAGATCACCCCACAGGCAATACGTTCACCGCCGCCGCCCAAGGGTAATGGGTTGTCGGAATAGTTATCGCCACCGGCATGAACCATAATCGCACGACCCTGAACATCAGCCAATTTCAGACGTGGCGCAAGCAGGGTCACACGTGCAGTTCCGTCAGTATTGACTTTCAATGCGGGTAAATCACCTAAGTGACCGGTCACTGGCGTACCGTGATGCGGTGCCTGATTTGGATTGTAATGGCTACCTGCAGCCAGTGCTGCGCCCATCTTGCCGTCTTTCATGGCAGGCGCGCATGAACCATTTTCATGAATATGGAAACCGCGTTCACCCGCAGGAAGTTGTTTCAGGTTGGTACGAATAACCAGACCGGCTGGGCTGTCACTGAGTAATACGGTCCCAATCTCTTGGCCCACACCTTGAGCAGTTACAGCATTCACAGTCACTGCTCTGACCACTTCATTTGATGGGGAGGTTGATGCACAACCGGTAAAAAGTGCGGCGCTTAACGCGCAAAGTGTCGTAATTTTAAACAATGAAGACATGATTTTGGCATCCTGATCTTTATTCTGTTTTGTGGATTCATTTAAACAGAGCAAGATCAGAAGCTCTATATAGAATCAGTACTTAAATGTTTTGTTTTGTTTAAGTCGATTCTATCTATGCTTTAAGGTGCCTTGGGCGGTGTGTCTTGTGTTTCCGGATCAATCTCATGTGCCATAGTGGCTTTAGGCATCATTAAAGGTTCATTCAGATTACTTTCATGTAACCATTCACGCCAGATTGCAAGCAATACAGCCAGAATCACCGGGCCAATAAACACCCCGACCAGACCAAAACTGGCAATACCACCCAAGACTCCAAACATGATCAGCAGGAAAGGAATCTGGGTTGCGCCAGAAATCACCAATGGGCGAATGACGTTATCGGCAGTACTGACAATACAGACGCCCCAGACCATGACCCCAATGGCTTCAATGGTTTGTCCTTGTGAAAACAGCCATAGCGCCACCGCACTATAGGCGAGAGGTGGGCCAAAGGGAATCAGGGCAAAAATAAAGGTCACAATGGTTAAAACCATCGGATTCGGCACACCTGCAACAAAATAGCTCAGACCAGCCAATAAGGATTGTGCAATTGCGGTCAAACCGACGCCATATACTACGGCACGTGTAGTCGCAGAAATGGTGGAAAAATAATGATGTACACGTGGACCGACCACCATTTCAAAGGCTTTACGCACCTGATTTAAAATGGTCTGACCATCACGGTAGAAGAAAAACAGCGAAAGTATCGCAAAACATAATTTAAAGATGTTTTTACTAACTTCATTCAACACCACTTTGCCGTAATTCAGATGGCCTTGAATCCAGGTCGATACCGACAGTGCAATACTCTGCGGATCAGTGTTAATTTCATTTAAGGTTCGGGTAATTTCCTTGCCGACAATCGGAAGCCCGCGAATAAAATCAGGGACATTCAGGTGACCGGAAAAGACCTGTCGCTGCAATTCAAAATACAGGTTACGACCTTCGTGCTGCAGCATGAAAATGGCGAAAATAAACGGCAGACCAAAGACCAGAATCACGGCCAAGATCATTACGGTTGCACTTAATGTCGGTCGATTGCCGCATAGGCGTAACACCGATTGATACAAGGGCCAAGTCATATAGGCAATAATGGCTGCCCAAACTACAGGAATGATGAAATACTTGAGTATATGAAAACTCAAAAAAATCAGGATAAAGAACAATCCAAATAATAAGACTTTTTGTAATGTAGGCGCGTACTGTTGCACTGAATTTAATGACTCATTTTTTAGGTCGTGTTCAGGCATATTAACTGAAAAAAAAGCGATCGAAAATGATAGCTAGCCAAGTAGCGAGATTATTTTCCCAAAGCTATACCACGATTCAGAGGATTGACTCAAAACCACTGACTCGGATCATCAATAATGGCATTCAGTACCGGTTGCCATTGAGCCTGCAGTTCCCGGTAGATTTTCTGAGGTTTATCAAAGACTGAAAGGCCTTCCATAGCCAGTCGGCTATAAGGGGCACGTTCCGAAATCCAGGCCACTGGCTGCTGGTCGATCTTGTCAAAAAACTGCTGTATGTCCTGATTGCTGGCTGCATTTGCTTTGGTGCGATTGGCCAAAAGTAAAATTTCAACCTTGCCCTTACGGATGCGTTTGATGTCCTGCAAATGTTTGAGAAAACGGCGGGTCGAATCGATATCAAAAAATGAAGGCTGGATTGGGATAATAATCGCATGTGCTTCACTGATCAGCTGTTCGGCATGATCATCGGTCAAAGCACCTGGTGCATCAATAATCAGATATTCGATCTGCTTCGGTGCATCACCAATGGACTTACTGTTGCGCCAGTCCAGACTCTGGATCTGTGCTGCCTGTGCCGGACGATGCTTGAGCCATTGCAATGTTGATTTCTGGTTGTCGGCATCGGCCAATGCTACCTTATAACCTTTTTGTGCGAGTGCTGACGCTAAACTAATGGCTGTCATGGTTTTACCACAACCGCCTTTCTGATTCGCAACTAAAATTGTTTTCATGACTCAAGGTGATTTTATTCTGTTCCGGCCTAGCATATCATTCTTTTCAAGTATGCAAATGGCCGAAGTCCTCAACTTCAGTCGAATGCGATACTATAAAAATCAGGCAAATTAGGAAGATTGAATGTCCATATGGATGGCCATGCTGATTGGCGCATGTATCGGGGTGGTATTAACCACTATTATTTTAAGTCAGACGCGTAATGGACGGATCAAAGCCGAATATGAGCAGTATATTGCCGAGCTGGAACTGGAGCATCAGCAGTCCCTCATTGCCGCGCAAAAACGCAGCGTGAATACCAGCCGTGCAGTCCTCAAAGGAAAAATGGCGGAACAGCTCGCGCCGATCATGCCGGAATTTCAATATCTGCCGAGTGATGCCAAGTTTCTGGGCGATCCGGTGGATTATATAGTCTTTGATGGCTATACCGATTTTCGTGATGGCGAAGGCGACGCTGAAGATATTGAAGTGGTCTTGATTGACATTAAAAGTGGCGGAGCACGTCTGACCAAAGGCCAGCAAGCCATTGCCCGTGCGGTTCAGGAAGGGCGGGTACGTTTTGAAACCATTCGGATTGATTTTCAGGATTGACCAAAATCCAGTGAAGAATAAAAAATTATGCAAAAATTACTGATCACTGCGCTGCTGTTTATGCTTGGACTTTGGGTCTGGAATGAGTTTTTTCGTGCCATTCCGCATCTGCAAGAAAAAGGCGTACTTAAAAACTTTAAAGTAGAACCCGTTAAGCGCATTTCCGCGACTTATATTGTGCATGATCACCGTTTCGTAAAACCTGATCGTCGGGTGCTGCATCAGGCCAGCCCTGTGGTGGGGCATTTTAATGATCTGGCCTATCTGAGTAATATTGATGTGCTGTTGCTGACTCAACCGCTGCCCGCTATACAGGCAAAACTGGAGTTTGATGAAGCAAAACGCTGCTATCAGCTCGAAGGACAAACCAATAAAGCGGAGCGTGACTTCGTCAATACGCATGTACAGTATTTTAGTCTGATTGCTGCCACTGAAAAAATTGCCGATCAGATTCGCCGGCTAAAATCGGGGCAGAAAATCACGCTCACTGGTGATCTGGTGACAGTTCATTCAGGCACGACTGGACAAGAATTCCGGGTCGGGACGGGCTCTGAATATCGTGCTCATTGTCAGTTGCTGCAAGTAACCCACCTTCAGCCACACTAAATATAAGATGGTCGTAAATTAGCTTCCTAGTTTACGAACACGTGCTAACAACATACGTTGGCCAATCTTGGGTATACCTTCCGCATCTACATAATTTAAAGTTTCTATTTCAAAACCGGTTTCCAGCAAGGCGGTCTCAATATCCCGATTCAGATGACAGCCATCTGCGACTTTCTTTTGAATGGGAGTGAGTAAATGTTGTAGACGCTGAATATTTAAATTTTGTCGATTCAGAACATGTTCGACCACATGTAAAGTCCCACCCGGTTGTAGCACACGATAAATTTCCTGCAGGCTCTGTTCCAGCTCTGCAATACTACAAAGCGTCCAGGTAGATACAATATTTTCCAGACTATTTTCGGCAAAAGGTAAAGCTTCTGCACTGGCCTGAATATGTTCGACCTGAAAAGCGGCCTGTTGAATTCGTGATTCTGCCAGTTTGAAGATCGTCGGGTTTGGTTCTAGTGCATAGACCTTATCAACCGATTGATAAAAAGGCAGATTCAGGCCGGTACCAAAACCAATTTCCAGTACTTCACCGGAAATATCCAAAAGTAGTTCACGACGCAAGTCCATCAAGGATGGCGTTTGCATCACTTGATTCAGCAGATGCGGAAAGATATGTTGTTGATAAAGTTTATACAGCATTTGAGTTATTTTAATTTGATGGAAATACGTTCTAGCTTAACTGAAAAATAAAATGACAGGCATATATCGAGCTGACTAAATACGTGCAGTTTGTTACCAAGTTCAACTGTTTATTCATTAAAAAATCCGTAAGATCAAGGAAGATATCCTTAAAACGTTTGATCAACTTGATTAGGATTAGATTAAAAATTATGCTCAAATACTTTAAACATTATGCTTTGCTGGCCAGCCTGTTGCTGCCTATTTCGGGCTATAGCTCGGTCGACCACAATATTGCCAAAGGTTTGCCTCCTGTCGTTAAAGGCCAGTCAATTTCGGTCTTGCAGCCCTTTAAAGGTGATTTCCGTATTCTGGGTTCCAAGGTTTATAGTTCTGACCCGCAAGCCAAATTCTCTCCGATTGATTATGCTGTCAGTTGGGGGCTGTTTGCCGAACCTGAAATTGCTCGACATATCACGGTCAATCAATATGACCGCTATTTGAACTGGAAAATGGATCGGGTGCCAGTGCCGGTAGAACAAGCCAAGCAGATGGTGTCCAATATGCATATCATTCCCGCTAACCCTGAAATTGCTAAGGCAATTAAAAAGGTAAAGCGTGGCGATCTGGTGCGTATGCAAGGGGAACTGGTTGAAGTGCGTGACAAAGATCTGGTCTGGAAATCGTCTTTAACTCCGACCGATACGGGTGATGGTGCTTGTGAGGTCTTCCGCGTCAGTTCCATTAAATGGATCGAAAAAGTCGGTAAAAGCTAAAACATACTTCATGCACGCTTCTGAGTTGCAGATAAAAAACCGCTCCTTTGAGCGGTTTTTTATCTGCCTAGTACTTACTTCGCAGTTAAAGCCTGACCTTCAAAGGCAATTCCATCCCAGCCATTGAGCATAAACTGGCGGATATTCTGATGATCAGTCGCCTCTGGCGTCGCCAGTACAGAAGCATAATGCTCAGCAAACAGGCTTAAGGTCTGTGCCTGATCCAGACCATTTAATTGTGCAAAAGAAAAGACTTTGGCGCTGCCCTGGTTTTCTGTGGCCGCATTATTCTGCTGGCCATTTTTAAATGCAGTCGGTGTATGCGTATAACGCGATTCGATATAAGTAATCACATCTGCAAATTTTGCTTCGCCTGCTGCCAACTGGGCCAATAAATCCTGTGCCATGCTGTTTTTCCTGTGCCATTCATGAAAATTGGATGCAATAAATATAGCAATTTTCTTGCGAAGTTCCATGGTATTTCATTGATTTTCGGTTCAAGATAACAGTGAAAATTATCCATGATGAATATGAAACTTTGGATAAAATAAACTTGATCAATAAATAGAACAGGAAAAAAATATGGGCTGGCTTTGGGTGGCAATGGGTGGGGCAATCGGTGCCAGTCTGCGTTATGCAGCCGGACTTTGGCTGTTCAAACCACAAATGCAATTTCCTTGGCCCACCTGGTGGATCAATATTCTGGGCTGTTTATGTGCCGGGATTTTTTTTGCCTGTAGCCAAAAGTATCCAGTACTCCAACAAGAAGCTCGTCTGTTTTTAATGGTGGGAATTCTCGGTGGTTTTACCACATTTTCCAGTTTCGGTCTGGAAAGCTTTTTGTTATTCAAGCAAGGTGCTATGGGCCTAGCGCTGTTATATGCATTATCCAGCTTAATTGTCGGCATTATTGTTCTGGCGCTGGGCTTTTATTTAACTTCAATCGTATTGGCACAGAGTTAAAATAAGCGCATAAAAAAGTCAGGAAATTGGAGGTCATTTCCTGACATAAACCACGATTTAAATCTTAAGATAACTGAGGGTTTTCGGTTTTAGCCCCGTTTAAAGCGGCCAAAACGTTTGTTAAAGCTTGCCACACGTCCTTCATTGCTGGTCTGACGTTGCTCACCCGTATAGAAAGGATGTGATGCACTCGAAATATCTAGTGTTACATAAGGATATGTTTTACCTTGATATTCTTTAGTTTGGCTCGAGTTCATCGTGCTGCCAATCACGAAATAGGCATCGGCATTGGTATCATGGAATAACACTTCACGATACTCGGGATGGATATCTGAACGCATATCTAACTTCCTCATGATTCTTGATTAAATGTTATAATGTAACATTTGATATTTCAAGTAATCTAGGGTTACAGCGTGTAAGCCTATCGTCTCAACTTAGCTTCGACTCGGTACCAGTTCTTCAAATACATCACTTAAATCATCATGTACTTTGAGATGAATCAGGTTCCAGTATTGTCCTGAAATTGTGCGATTCACCATCAAGGTATCAGGAGAGGGCTTAAATACATCCCAATATTTCAACGAAGGTTTCAGCAACTCCATCCCATCATGATGCGCTGAGTTTTCGGCAAAATCATAGTCAGTGACCAGAGGACGCATGAGCACTTCCAGCCACTGTTCATATAATTCTTTCGGGAATTTTCCAGTTTCAGTCAAGGAATGCAGCGCATCCAGCTGTTGCTCGATCACGGGAATATTCTTCTCGCGTGCAGCATGGATCAGTTCCCTAAAATGTCCAATCACTTCAGTCGATAAGGTTTTGACGCCACCATAGTCATAAACAATCACAGAGCCATCTTCACGAAATGCAAAGTTGCCTGGATGCGGGTCACAGTGAAAGCGTTTCAGATAAAAAATTTCCTGACCAATGGCGCGGAAGAGGCGGCGGCCTAAAGCATTTCGGGTTTCGAGTGGCCAAGTGCTGGCAGTTTCGATACTTTCACCAAGCTCTTGGCTTAAGGTCAAAATATGTCGCGATGAATACTCATGAAACACTTTCGGAATCACAATTTTATTGTCCAGAGGCTCATGGAAGGCACGGGCGATTTCCAGATTCTGGGCTTCAATTTCATAGTTCAGCTCATTGTCCAGACTGTGCTGAATTTCTTTAAATAATTGATCTTGAAGTTTACGGTCAATCTTTAAGACGCCCATCATGCGCAGTGCCAGACGAACTTGTTTCAGGTCGCTTTCGCAGGCTTCATCCACACCAGGATATTGTACTTTGACCACAACTTGCTGGCCATTCGGTAGGGTGGCTTTATGCACCTGACCAATCGAGGCCGCGGCAAATGGCTGCTCATCAAACTGCTGGAAAAGTTGCTGTAAAGGTTTACCCAATTCTTTTTCCACTTGTGCCTGAATTTCTTTAAACGGCATCGGTGGCGCCTGACGCTGTAACTTGGCAATGGCTTTAGCGACTTCGGGCGGGAAAACATCTTTATATTGAGAGGCGATCTGGCCAACTTTCATGACTGCGCCTTTCATTTCCCCCAAGGTATCCGCAATCTGCACACCAATATCCTGAAATAATTTACTGCGCGCAGTGTTTTTCTGCTCGTCATCGGCAGTTAAATTTTTAATGGAATTGGAGAGGGTTTTACCTGCAATACTTGCGGTCATTCCGGCAAGTTTCATAAAGCGACGACCGGGTGTGCTAGCCGTTTTTGCCATGCGAGATTCCTTGAAACCAACTATGAATGGATGTATTTGATCATAGGTGACAACGGTTCAATTGCCTAGATTTAATTGTAGAGGTTGTGTTGTGATTTCCTTCAGCTTCTCCATGTTTAATGCATCATCTTTGATTTGTTAAAAGATTTATCTTTATTGCTTGCGTTTAAACTATAAGAATATGCCGGAATCCGTCATCGTTTTAGATAAGACCGAGTACTAATTCTGAATGTTGTTTTATAGCTAAAAGCTTAGAATAAACAGAGTATAGTAATGAAGAAAATTCAATGAAAGTCTATCGATATTTTACCGGGAAAGATGATGTACATTTTTGTGCGCGGGTGACCCGTGCCTTAAATGAAGGTTATGAGCTATATGGTTCACCCACCATGACTTTTAATGGTACGGATGTAATTGTGGGGCAGGTGGTGATTAAAGATGTAGTGGATGAATCTGAGATTCCACAAGGATTAAAAAATGCGCTGGATCTTTAATCTCAGCGCATTTTCTAGCTTAAATTAATCAAATAAAAGTGTTTAGTTGTTTAGACTTAAGCGTTTATTATTGCCATATAAACGGCCCAATAAAAGTATACAAGCTACGCTGAGGCCTACAATCAGGCCAACCCAGACACCGGCGGCGCCCATGTCGGTAAAGCGGGACAAATACACCCCGACCGGGAAGGCGATGACCCAGTAAGCCAGCATGGTAATCCACATTGGCCCCTTGGTATCCTGCATGCCGCGCAGACAACCTGCCGCACTGATCTGCCAGGCATCCATCAGCTGATAGGCAATGGCAAACAGAATCAGATACACCGCAATTTGGGTCACGATCAGATCTGAGGTGTAGAGTGCTACGATTTCATTGCGGAAAACCCAAAGCAGAATCATGGTCAGGATCGCCAGAATAGTGGCAGTAATCAGGCCGAGATATTGTACTTTACGCATGGCTTGCCAGTTCTGTTCACCATAGTAGGTGCCAACCCGAATGGTCAGGGCAATCGCCAGTGACATGGGAATCATGAACAGTTGTGAAGTGACAGAAATAGCAATCTGATGGGCAGCGACAATGGTCTCACCCAAAGGACTCAGCACAATTGCAGCAGTACTGAAAATACTGACCTCAAAAAAAATTGCCAATCCGATTGGAAAGCCAAGCTGTAAGATGCGCTTCATCCATTCCGGGTTGATTTTTTCCCAATGGGTAAAAGGCTGGGTACGTTGATAGGCCTTATTTTTAAAGATATACAACGCGAGGGTGATGACCATTAGCCACTGTAAAATCGCCGTGGCAAACCCACAGCCTGCACTGCCTAGGGCCGGAACAGGGCCAATACCATACATAAAGATATAGTTCAGCGGAACTAGCAAGACCAGCGCCAATAAACTAATCACGGTCACCGGACGCGGATTTCCAATCGCTTCAGAATAGCCGCGTAAGGCCGCATACATGGTTACCGCTGGCATACCAAAACCAATCGCATGCAGAAATAAACCGGCTTTAGGTTGTAAGCTTTCCGGTACACCTAAAAGTGGCAAAGTGGCCGGCAAGAGTTGCAAAATCAAGCCGGCAATTACCCCAAGAATCAGGGCAACCCAAAGCGATTGACGTGCAATGGTGGCAATTTTTTCAGGTGTGCGTGCGCCATTGGCCTCAGCAACCAAAGGCGTCGTGGCAATCATAATGCCACTAAACAGCAGCATCACCGGAATCCAGAGTCCTACTCCGACGGCAATCGCGGCAAGATCGGTAGCAGACAGGTGACCGGCCATAATGGTATCAATCAGACCCAGACCAGCCTGAGAAAATTGGGTCACCAGAATGGGTAACATCAGATGAAACAGTTTTTTTAATTCAAAACCAAAGGTTGTGACTGGTGAAACATTCGACACAAAAATTACTCATCGTGATCATGTGCTTAAATAGAAGGTTTAGCGTTGTAAAGTGAGAAGCACACCAATAAAAATTACCACGCCGCCTAAAAGACGTTGCCAGTTAACCGGCATTTTTTCATTACCCAATAACCCCAGATGATCGACCAGCATCGACATCACCATCTGACCAAAAATAATGAGACCGCTAAGAACCAGAAAGCCAAGTTTGGGTGCTGCATAAATGCTCATACTAATCGCGTATACACCCACGATTCCCCCTAGCCATAAATACCAGGGAACACTCATCAATTCCTGTAAACCGGGTTTGGGATTGGACTGAAAAAGTACGATTACGGCGAGCACTATTGTACCAATCAAAAAGGAAAAAAATGCAGCTTGAATAGGAGAATATAAATATTCTTTCAGTTGTATATTAATTGCAGTCTGGAGTGTCAATAAAACACCGATTGCAAAAACCAAAGGAAGTAAAATAATAAGTTGAGAAGATATTTTCATAATTTTAACTGACTAATTCTATTTAAATTTTTAGACATATCACACGATCAAATTTAATTTTAGCAGTGTTGCCGCCTAGTCATGTTAAAATTCGGCTATATCTTGTAATCGTTTTTGAGTAGTTCTTTGGCTGAATTGAATCCTGCTGCTGTCCCTTTGTCCTTATATATTCATATGCCTTGGTGTGTGCGCAAATGTCCTTATTGTGACTTCAATTCGCATGCGGTTCCGGATGGTCAGCTATCACTGGAATTGGAACAGGAATATTTACGAGCACTGGTGGAAGACTTTAAAACTCAGGTCGATTTTGCCCAAGGCCGGCAGATTCACAGTGTCTTTATTGGTGGGGGGACGCCGTCACTGATTTCTGCCCCAGGCTATCAATGGTTATTTGATCAGCTCAAAGCCGTTATTCCCTTTGCCGAAGGCTGTGAGATTACGCTGGAAGCCAATCCCGGTACGGTCGAACATGATCCGTTTGCCGGTTATTTGCAGGCCGGCATTAATCGTTTGTCAATTGGGGTGCAGAGTTTTAATACCGAGCATCTCAAGCGTTTGGGACGGATTCACAGCAATGAAGATGCGATTTCTGCCATTGGGCTGGCACGTGAAGCTGGCTTTCAGCGCATTAACGTCGACTTGATGCATGGTTTACCGGAACAGACTTTAGAACAGGCTTTACATGATTTAAAACTGGCGGTAGAACAGGGTGCTACGCATATTTCCTGGTATCAGTTGACGATTGAACCCAATACGGTATTTTTCCGGACTCAACCGATTTTGCCTGTCGATGAAGTATTGGAAGATATTCAGGAGCAGGGTGAGCTTTATTTAAAAGCCCAGGGTTTTGTCAACTATGAAGTTTCGGCTTGGCGTAAAGAACTGCCTTCAGCGCATAATCTGAATTACTGGCAGTTTGGTGATTATCTGGCAATTGGCGCCGGAGCACATGGCAAAGTCACTCAGCCGGATGGCGTGTATCGGTTCCAGAAAACCCGTCTACCTAAGGACTACTTAGCCAAAGTACCTGCAGAACATGTGCAGTTTAAGCGCATTGAAGATGCCGACCTGTCTTTTGAATTTATGATGAATGCCTTACGTTTAAATCAGGGTGTGGAAGCCAAACTCTATGCTGAACGTACCGGTTTGAGTCTAGATACTTTAGATGAGTTACTGAGTTCTTTACGTGATAGAAAATTAATGGTCGATGATCAAGATCGGCTTTCATGTACCGAGCAGGGGCATATCTTTTTAAATTCGGTACTGGAAGAATTTCTTTAATTATTTAATTTCCCCATTGTTCTAAAAGAAACCCTAATAGGATTCTATTGGGTTTTTTTATTGCCTTAAATAAAATGCCTAAATTCTGATTGACGCTTTCTTAGAGAGAAGTTTTCTGAGAATATTCAAAGATTAAATTAAATGAATATTATAATTTCTAGAGGGTGGGCAGGTGGATACATTATGGGATTTTCAACAGCTGGATTTAACTAATACCCGATTCTTTATTTTTGATAGTAAAAGTGATCATCTGGTTTATAAAGATCGGGACTTTAAAGAATATCATTGGGATCAGTCTAAATATAATCGAGTCAGGGAAGGGGATTTCTTTTTATATCGACGACCGCAAAAAGCCTCTGAAATTAAAAATCAATTCTATCTTTATGGTGCAGGCCGTATAGCCAAGATTATTGCACCTACTGTACTGCCATTCCTCAAAATCATCAAAAACGCCGAACCAAACCGGTCTTTGCGAAAGTGATCGATGGTATACGTTTTATAGATCCTATTCTGCAGTCCGATTTGGAAGATTTTCAATGGACTTTTAAACCACGCGGAAATACTTGGGAACATTTTTTTCAACAATATAGCATGAATGAGATCACGGCAGATGATTTTTGGCGATTACTTAAATTAGCAGGAATAGGCGAAAAACAGGATGCTTTGTTAGATACGCATTTACGTCAAGAAATCCTCGATTATAGTGTTGAAGATCAATATGCCAATGTAAAAGTTCGCGGTTCGCCACACCAGCAATTTGCTTTACAAGTTAAACTTAATTATCAATATCAATGTGCGATCTCTGGTATTAAGACCAAAGCCTTTTTAGTGGCTTCTCATATCGTACCTTGGTCTGAAAATCAGGTACATAGAAAAAATCCGCGTAATGGAATTTGTTTATCTTCTTTATTGGATCAAGCTTTTGATCAAGGATTTATCACGCTAGATAAAGGGCTTAAAGTGTGTCTTGCGAATCAAGCCAAGCAAGATGCGAGTTTATACGCCTATTTAAAACCCTATCACGGTAAACGAATCGACGTACCAAAACGTTTTGCACCTGATCCGGTATTTTTAGCCTGGCATAGAGCACACCGGTTTTTAGATCAACCCAATAATCTTTAAAAACTAGCGCTGAATGAAAGAAATTACAGGCACAAAAAAAGCACTCTAAGAGTGCTTTTTTTTAATATCTTGCGTCTAAATTATAGAGCAACGATATTTACAGCTGTAGGGCCTTTTTGACCTTGAGCTACGCTGAAAGAAACCTTTTGACCTTCAACTAAAGTTTTGAAACCTGAACCAGTGATTTCGCTGAAATGAGCAAAAACGTCTGGACCTGATTCTTGTTGAATGAAACCGAAACCTTTAGTTTCGTTGAACCATTTTACTGTACCGTTAACTGTATTAGACATAATATAACCTATTGAATCGTATGAATTTATAGCCAAAATTTCAGATGACTAACTGTAACTTTGAAAAATAAAAAGGATGGAGCTTTTTGATCTGTAATACGAAGGTTTATGACTAAAACTGCGATACTTAAAAGAAGACTAACCAAAACAAGAATTTTTCTAGTTGGGATTATCATACCGCTTATTTTGAGATATACAAGCGTTTTATTTGGCTAATTTATTAGGATGTTGAAAAATATAAAATTAAATTTGTATATTTTCTATCCAGAAAGGTTTTTTAAGTTGAAGAAGGGCATCTACATCAATAAAAAGAGCGCCGAAGCGCCCTTTTCAAGTCAATTTACAGCTTAGTAATCGAAGCTAAAGTGTTCTGGTTAGTAATCGAAGCTAAAGTGTTCTGGCGCGAGTGCCGTCATGGTTTTAGACGGATTCACCATCGCTTCTGCATGACCTTGGGTACGTGGCAGGATACGTTCAAAGTAGAAATCAGCAGTTTTGATTTTTGCTTTATAGAACTCTGGTACTTCCGCACCATCGCCAGAAGCCAGTTTGGCTGAAGCGACTGCGGCTTGTTGTGCCCAGAAGTACGCCATCATCACATAACCGGAGAACATCAGGAAATCGACTGATGCAGAAGAAACGATGTCGCGGTCCTTACGTGCAGCCAGCATGATACGCACAGTTAGTGCATTCCACTGTGCACAGAGCTTGGTTAAATCCCAGGCAAAGCGGCGCATATATTTATTACGTGCATGCTGACCGCAGAATTTCAGGATTTCAGCAGTGTAATCACGAATCACTTTGCCTTTCGAGGTCAACAGCACTTTACGACCAATCAGATCCAGTGCCTGAACGCCTGTTGTGCCTTCATACAAGGTAGAAATACGTGAGTCACGTACGATCTGTTCCATGCCCCATTCTTTGATATAGCCGTGTCCACCGAAGACTTGCATACCGTGATTTGATGCCTCATAACCCATTTCGGTCAGGAAGCCTTTCAGGATTGGAGTATAGAACCCAAGATGGTCATCATGCTGTTCAAATGCTGCAGTATCGCCACGCAGCAAAGCATCATTCATGTTGTCGGCAATTTTTGCTGCATGATAAATCATGGCACGGCCACCTTCAGCAATGGCTTTTTGCGTCAATAGCATACGGCGGACATCAGCATGGTGAATGATCGCATCCGCTACTTTTTCCGGATCTTTTTTGCCAGACAGGGCGCGCATTGACATACGCTCTTTGGCATACGGTAAAGCACCCTGGAATGACAATTCAGCATGACAAATACCCTGAATCGCAGTACCAATACGCGCCGTGTTCATAAAGGTGAACATAGCGTGCAAGCCTTTATTCGGTTCGCCAATCAGGTAGCCAGTCGCATTGTCAAAATTCAGTACAGCCGTTGCTGAAGCGCGAATCCCCATTTTGTGTTCAATCGAACCGCAGTTCACTGGATTACGCTCGCCGATCCCGCCATCTGCAGCAGCAATAAATTTCGGTACGATAAACAGAGAAATCCCTTTGGTACCTTGCGGTGCATCCGGAAGGCGTGCCAGTACGATATGTACGATATTTTCAGTCAGGTCGTGCTCACCTGCGGAAATAAAGATTTTGGTGCCTGAAATGGCATAGCTGCCATCTTCTTTCGGCTCTGCTTTGGTCTTAACTTGACCCAAGTCAGTACCACATTGCGGCTCAGTCAGACACATGGTGCCCGCCCAAGTTCCTGCAACTAAGTGAGGCAGATACGTGTTTTTCTGCTCATCGGTACCATATTGCATGATAGTGTTGATACAACCCACACTTAAACCCGGATACATCTGGAATGACCAGTTTGCAGTCCCCATCATTTCCGATTTGATCAGGTTTAAAGACATTGGCAGGTTTTGGCCACCAAATTCTTCAGGATAAGACAGACCTTGCCAGCCACCTTGTACGAACTGGTCGTAAGCTTCTTTAAAGCCTTTCGGTGTTTTTACTTCGCCATTTTCAAAATGACAGCCTTCTTCATCACCGCTTTGATTCAACGGCGACAGTACATTTTCACAGAAATCTGCAGCGCCTTCTAAGATCATATCTACCGTGTCGGCATCGGCATATTCACCATTCGACAAATTCTGGTAGTGCGCAGGGTAGTCAAGCACTTCATTCATAAGGAAGCGAATGTCGTGTAAAGGGGCTTTATATGCTGGCATGCGTTTAATCCTGATTGAAATTAGTTTTGGATTATCTGTATCGATTCTTTGATTATTCACATTCGGGATAAAAAAACATTGATGAATTCAGTGAATAAAAATGTCAGAAAAGCTAATCGATTTTTAAGACTAATGAATGAAATCATCGAATTTCATCATTAGGTGTTTACATTACAGGAAGATTAAAAACTTGTTATATCAATGGAATTTAATGAGTTAAAAGGTGATTTGTCCAGTATATTTTTGTATGAATTGTGCTCGGATTCAGGTGGCAAAATAACTCATTTTAAAATGTCATTAAAACCAATCCATGGTTTTTCAGCTTATAAAAAGTAGTAGGAGGGAAGTAAAGGGTTGCAGTTGCAACCCGAACTGAACTCATTAGAGAGATAGGGGTTTTAAAGAAACTCTTTTAAATCCGGTTTGATACCATTCCAGATGTAAAAAGATTCAATTGCTTGACCGACCAGCATGCCAAAACCTTCAGATGTCGGTACACCGCGTGCCTTGGCTTGATCCAGAAAGGAAGAAGGTTTGCCATAGGCCATTTCATAGGCCCGTTTAAACTGTAGCGTTTCCGGTAAAACCAGGGCATCACCGCTGAGACTGGCAGAAGTGGCATTAATCATCAAATCAAATTCACCGGCTAAAGTGTCTAGTGAAATCGCCTGTAATTCGACTTGCGGTACGGCATTCTGAAGATCAGCGACCAGTTGTTCCGCCCGTGCCAAGGTACGATTGGCGATCACGATTTTTTTCGCACCTGCCTGGGCTAGGGGATAAATTACACCACGCGTGGCACCGCCTGCACCAATAATTAAAATATCTGTATTTTCCAGTGGCCAATCTAGTGCTCGAATTGCTTCAACCAGTCCCTGACCATCGGTATTGTCGCCATGCAGGACACCATTTTCCATCCATAAAGTATTCACTGCTTTGGCAATTTTGGCCCGTTCACTTAGCACCTGACATTGGGTAAAAGCCTGTTCTTTAAAGGGTACGGTGACATTCATGCCGCTACCACCCTGGCCAAAGAATTCCTGAATATCGGCTTTGAAACCATCCAGTGGCGCCAGACGTTTACTATAATTCAGGTCGACACCAGTTTTGGCTGCAAAGGCGTGGTGCAATTCTGGAGAACGTGATTGTTCAATCGGGTTACCAATCACGGCAAATTGTTTGCTCATTTCACAATGTCCATGTGCGGAAATGGCCATCAATATACGTGAAAAAGCGCAGGGACTAAAGCTTGCGCGATTTTAAATTGCTGCTAAGTTATCAGGTTTTTAGGAACTACAAATATCCATAATATGTTCCGCAAACATCAGCGCCATACTGAGAACAACCCCAAACCCAGTCAGGATACTCACCAGAATAGCGGCACCATCCAGAATCAGATTATGACTCAAAATTGCAGTACTCATCGCGCTGATGGCGAGAGCCAGAAAAAGCCAAAAGGCCAACACAGGTAGATTTAATTGAAGATTATGCATTGTTATTCTCACTAGACATCAAATGGAATATGATCGATGTAGCGATAGGGTGCCGCGATCAAATCAGGTATTTCTATGCAGCAGTATAGAGGATATATCTATTAAAACAGCCCTCTATTTGAGGGCTGTTTGTATCATTTCATTGCATTGAATTTTAATTCTGTTAACCAGTCATGTGGTTTCAGGTAGTAATCTGTTAAACGTTTTTCCGGTGAGCCTTCATCCCATTCAGGACGATAAGACCATCCGGTAAGCGGGGGCAGGCTGACCAGAATCGATTCAATCCGGCCACCAGTCTGCAAGCCAAACAGGGTGCCGCGGTCATAAACCAGATTGTATTCCACATAACGGCCGCGACGGTATAACTGAAACTCGCGTTGTGCTTCGGTATAAGGCTTATCCTGATTGCGTTGGAAAATCGGCAGAATGGCTTCTAAGTAACCATTGCCTACAGCCTGTATATACTGGAAACAGGTTTCAAAATCCCATTGATTTAGGTCGTCAAAAAACAAGCCGCCAACGCCTCGCTGTTCATCACGATGTTTTAGATAAAAATAATTATCACACCATTGTTTATGTTCAGAATAAACTTCTTCGCCAAATGGCACACACAGATCATGCGCCGTTTGATGCCAGGACAATACATCTTCATCATTCGGATAAAATGGGGTCAGGTCAAAACCACCACCAAACCACCAGATCGGATCTTGGCCTTCTTTTTCTGCCACAAATAAACGCACGTTGGCATGCGAAGTCGGTATATTCGGGTTTTTTGGATGGATGACCAGTGATACCCCCATCGCTTGCGCTTTGGCACCGGCAATATTGGGATGGCGTTCGGTCGCAGAAGCAGGTAGCTTGGAAATGTTGATGTGAGAGAACATTACCCCACCTTTTTCAATCACCGTACCATTTTGCAAAACACGTGAACGGCCACCACCACCTTCTGGACGCTCCCAGTCATCGATGATAAATTCGGCCGTACCGCCGCCAGCACGTTCCTGCTGTTCTAATGCTGCACAAATCCGTGCCTGCAAGTCGAGGAGAAATTCACGAACGTGTTGAATATCCGTAGATGTAGGATGCTGCATCAGAGCCCTCGTAGGGAAATAAAAAACTAACGACATCAAAGCATAAAATCAGTCAAAGATTAAGGTCTAATTTGGTGATGCAATTCATCAACCCAGACATTACATTCCACTATTCATAAGCAGAATGCATCATTAAATCCGACTAAATGGCTAGGTTGAATTCTTTTTTCAAGCTTAGCACAATAACTCACAAGCGCTCATTGGCTTGAGCATTTCTCGACGGTAATAGGTGGGTCTCATGTCGGTACAGGTCAATTCCCTGATTCAAAAATACAATGTTCCCGGGCCACGCTATACCAGTTATCCCACTGTTCCATATTGGGAAGAGCAGAATTTCTCACTGGAACAATGGAAGCAAACGCTAAAAAAGTCTTTTGCAGAATCCAATCAAAACGAAGGCATTAGTCTGTATATCCATTTACCATTTTGCGAAAGCCTGTGTACCTTTTGTGGTTGCCATAAGAGAGTCACAAAAAAACATGAAATGGAACAGCCTTATATTCAGGCGGTATTAAAAGAATGGGATTTATATTGTGAGCTATTACAAGAAAAGCCCATCATTAAAGAGATTCATTTGGGCGGGGGGACGCCGACCTTTTTTTCAATGGCGCATCTCGCTCAACTGATTCAAGGCATTCTGGCCAAAGCTGACATAGCGCCTGTACATGAATTCAGTTTTGAAGGCCATCCTAACAATACCACACGTGAGCATTTGCAAGGATTGTATGATCTGGGTTTTCGTCGGGTCAGTTATGGGGTGCAGGATTATAATGAAACCGTGCAAAAGGCGATTCACCGGATTCAGCCTTATGAAAATGTTAAACAGGTGACCGAATGGGCACGTGAAATTGGCTATGAGTCAATTTCCCATGATCTGGTCTTTGGTCTGCCATTTCAGAGTCTGGATGATGTTTTAAATACTATTGAACAAACCAATTCGCTCTTGCCGGACCGTCTGGCTTTATATAGCTATGCACATGTGCCCTGGATTAAAGGTAATGGTCAGCGCGGTTTTAAAGATGCCGATGTGCCCAAAGATGCGATCAAACGGGAATGCTATGAAGAAGGTAAAAAGAAGTTACTCGCGCATGGTTATCATGAAATTGGCATGGATCACTTTGCTTTAGAAAAAGATGCGATGTACCAGTCCTTTCAAGCTGGAACATTGCACCGCAATTTTATGGGATATACCGCCTCTAAAACCCAGGTGATGATTGGACTCGGGATTTCTTCGATCAGCGATAGCTGGTACAGCTTTGCCCAGAATGTGAAAACCATTGAAGAATATTATGAATGCCTGGCGCGCAATGAAATTCCGGTATTTAAAGGACATGTCTTAAATCAGGAAGATTTGATCATCCGGCAACATATTCTAAATTTGATGTGCAGCTTTAGCACCTCATGGGAAAATTCCGAGATGCTTTTCCCTGAAATTGATGAGGTTTTGGAACAGCTTGAGGAAATGGCACAGGATGGTTTGATTCAATTTTCAGACTCGTCAGTCACGATTCTGGAGAAAGGGAAACCATTTGTACGCAATATTTGTATGGCTTTTGATTTACGTTTAAAACGACGGATGCCTGAGAACCGGATTTTTTCCATGACGATTTAATCTTCCCCTAACTCCATTTTTAAGAAAAAGAGGGAAAGCCTCCCTGAGCAAGACTTAAGTATGGCTTTAAGTCGAAGCGCAAGAAAGGGAGGTTTGGAGGGATTAAGTTAAAATAAGGTGGGACGGGGGTTAAAAATATTAAAAATCTTCTTTCTGATAAAGATGTGCCATGCGTTCGTGCTTGGTCTTAAGATATTGTTCATTAAAAGGATTTAAGCCTACAGTCAAAGGCACACGATCGACCACATTAATCCCTTGGGCTTTTAAAGCCTCGATTTTGGAAGGATTGTTGGTCACAAGACGTACTGCTTTGACCTGTAAATGATCCAGCATAATGCTGCACATATCATATTGGCGTGCATCTGCTGGCAAGTTCAGCATGAGATTGGCATCGACCGTGTCATGTCCCTGATCTTGCAGGGCATAAGCGCGAATTTTATTGGTCAGGCCAATGCCACGACCTTCCTGACGCAAATACAGAATGACCCCGCGGCCCAATTCATTGATCAGTTTTAAAGTCGCTTGCAATTGCGGGCCACAGTCGCATTTGAGTGAAGCAAAGGCATCACCGGTTAAACATTCAGAATGCACACGCACCACTACAGGCTCATCTGATACTTCTTCAAGTCCTTTGGAAAGTGCGACATGTTCTTCACCGGTCTTAGGGTCTTGAAATACAGTAATTTTAAATTCACCGTGAGCGGTAGGTAATCTTGACGTTGCGACAAATTCGATTGGCACAGCTGAACCCGTTAAATCCTGAAATTGGCTAAAGTATAGCGTAATGCTTGAACATTGGTAGAATTGCAAAGTCGAAATTCTGCAATAGATTTTCTTTTTTGTAGAAAGCGAACGATAATAGTTGATAAATAGTAAGATTATTCAGGATAATCGTAGGCTGCAATTTTTCACCCCGACGAGATCATTGTTTAATATTGCATCGCTAGAAGCGTAGCTGAATTGAAGCTGCTACAATTCAGCTATATGATCGGGTACTCCCCATTGACCTAGCTTTAGATTTGCCAGGCTTTAGAAGGCTTTGCCATAATATGCTGTATACAGAAATCCCAACTCAACGCCCTGTAACACCGTTGCTTGATGCGATCAATCATCCTGAGCAACTGCGTGCACTCGAGCAAAGCCAGCTGGAACAAGTGGCGGATGAGTTACGTCAATTCATTTTGTATGCTGCCGGGCAAAGTGGCGGACATTTTGGTGCCAACCTCGGTGTAATTGAGCTCACCGTGGCCTTACACTATTGCTTTAATACGCCACATGATCGCCTGATCTGGGATGTAGGTCATCAGGCCTATCCGCATAAAGTGTTGACTGGTCGTCGTGAACAGCTCACCACCATTCGTGCCAAAGACGGTCTGGCAGCGTTCCCGGCTCGTGAAGAATCTGAGTTTGATACTTTTGGGGTAGGGCATTCTTCGACGGCAATTTCTGCTGGCCTAGGTATGGCGCTTGCACGTCGTTATCAGAATAATCCGTGTGAAGTTGTGTCAATTATTGGCGATGGCGCCATGACGGCAGGTATGGCTTTTGAAGCCTTGAATGATGCCGTGGCACACAGTGCTGATCTGATGGTGGTGCTGAACGACAATGATATGTCGATTTCTTGCAGTACCGGTGGTTTTGCCAAACATCTGGCTGCCATTTGGGAGCGCGGTGAGTTCGTTAATGTTACCGAGCAGGGTGAGGCATATGTACAGCCACATCCAGAATGGTTGTATAACTCGCGTTTGCACAGTGCAGCGACCGATGCTGCAGATAACTTATTCCAAGCCATTGGCTTTGACTATTTTGGCCCGTACGATGGTCATGATGTCAAACAGCTGGTGCATGTCTTTAATGCGCTGAAAAAGCGTAAAGGCCCACGCCTGATTCATATCTATACTAAAAAAGGCAAAGGCTTTGCTCCGGCAGAATCCGATCAAATCAAATATCACGCGATTAGCAAAATCAACGCCGTTGCCGCCAGCAATACTGCACCGAAATATTCGGATGTATTTGGACAATGGCTTTGCGATGAAGCGGCACAAGATGCCCGTTTGCTCGCAATCACACCTGCGATGTGCGAAGGCTCAGGCATGGTCAAATTTGCCAAAGAATATCCAGAACGTTTCTTTGATGTCGCGATTGCCGAACAGCATGCGGTTACCTTGGCTGCCGGTATGGCTTGTGAAGGCTTGAAGCCGGTGGTTGCAATTTACTCGACTTTCCTGCAACGCGGTTATGATCAACTGGTACATGACGTGGCTTTGCAGAATCTGGATGTTACTTTCGGTATTGATCGTGCCGGTCTGGTTGGTGAAGATGGCCCGACGCATGCCGGTGCTTATGACTATGCCTATATGCGTACTATCCCGAATATCGTGATCATGGCGCCGAAAGACGAAAATGAATGCCGTCAAATGCTGCATACAGCGTATTTGTATCCAGGGCCGGCAGCGGTACGTTATCCGCGTGGCAATGGACTGGGCGTCGATATCCAGCAAAAGATGATCGAGATTCCGATCGGTCAGGCGGAAATTGTGGCCAGCTTTAATGGGCAGTATGATGAATATATTTCTATACTGGCATTTGGTAGCCGGGTACAGGCTGCAGTCGACGCTGCTGAAGCATTTGCCGTGAAACATGAGATTGGCGTGCGTGTGGTTAACATGCGTTTTGTCAAACCACTGGATACTCAAATGCTCGATGATCTCGCTTTAAGCACCAGTCTGTTTGTCACGGTGGAAGAACATGCAGTGATGGGCGGTGCAGGTAGTGCCGTGAATGAATATCTGGCAGAAGCACAGATTGTCAAACCGATGTTGAATCTGGGTCTGGATGATACGTTTATGGCGCAAGCGACCCATGCACAGATGTTGCAGCAAGCGGGTCTGGATACGCAAGGCATTGAAAAATCGATCAATCAGGCTTGGTCCAGCCTGGGGCAAAGCATCTTGTCATAAGTTCTTAAAAATTTTAGACACATTTTTCCCAAAAAAGCCCCGATATTTGCTAAGATATCGGGGCTTTTATGCATTATTCTTTATCAGTGTCTTCAAATTTGTAGTGGGTGTTCAATGGAACCTATGGTGGTGATGGCTGCGCGTGCGGCTCAGTTAGTTGGTCAAGAGCTTTTAAAAGCGCATCAGAATCGTCATAAACTCGATCTACAAGTCGAAGAAAAAGGAATTGATGGTCCGGTAACGCGTGTAGATCGTTATTTGGAACAGTTGACCATCGATACCCTACGTAAAAGCTATAAAAATCACAGTTTCCTTGGTGAAGAGTTTGGCTATCAGGAAGGTAAAGGTCATGACGCCGATTGGTGTTGGGTGATCGATCCGCTAGATGGTACTTTAAACTTCATTAACGGTTTCCCGCATTTCTGTATCTCTATCGCAGTTCAGCACAAAGGCATTACTCAACACGGGGTGATTTATGACCCGGTGAAAGATGAGCTATTCTCTGCCAGTCGTGGTCGTGGTGCCATGATGAACCAGCGCCGTATTCGTGTGAATGTTAAAGACAGCCTGGAAAATACTTTTATGGCTGTTGGTCACGCTTATCGTGCCAAGCGTAATGGCGAAGTTGTGTCTTATGCCAAGAACCATTTTCAAACCCTGTTAAATGTAACTGAAGCTGGCGCGCAATATCGTCGTTCAGGTTCTGCAGCATTGGATTTAGCCTATGTTGCTGCAGGTCGTTTCGATGGTTATTTCGAACTTGGTTTAAAGCCTTGGGATATCGCAGCTGGCGAATTGATCGTAAAAGAAGCAGGCGGTACTGTAGTTGATGCACGTGGTGGTAGCGACTCTATGGAAAATGGTCAAGTTTTGGCTTGTTCAATGAAAATGCTTAAGCCTTTAATGCAAGCAGTTGTTCCTGCTTGGGGCGAAGCAGCAAAATAATCGGGTTTAGATGAATCAGATCTAATATTGAGAAAAGGCGTCCTTCGGGATGCCTTTTTTATGCACGGAAATTTAAGTCGCGAGAGACTGGTATAGGGGTATTGATGTTTGCTTGAATACTGGAAATATCAGGTGAATTGGCGAAAAGTGACTTTTTATACCATCTGTTACATTTTTTATTATATTTTAAGTATTAGAAATATATAGATAAATTGTGAATAAGGAAAATTAGTTTTAAAACTTAATGACATTGTGAAATATTCTGCTATAATTCTGCCACGCACTTAATTTCTGTTCTTTACCTGAACACTATCTTCTAATCATTGTATGCGCGTGCTGTCCATAGAGAGGACATATCCTTCGCGCCCCAATCGCTTAAGCGATTCCTTCAGGTTTGCGGCCGTAATCATGCGTGCGTTATATCCACATCGTCGTTACTCGGATCGCTGCTGAATCCTAATATTTTCAGCATTATTTGCTGTGCCGCTTTTTGCCGATGTCCATAATTGTTATTTATTAAATGGAGCACCCACTTCAGGGTGAATACTCTCTATGAGCAAAACTTTTGCTGATTTTTCCCTCGACGAATCTCTAACACAGGCTCTCGACGCTTTAGGCTTTACTACTCCTACTCCTGTACAAGAACAAGCGATTCCAGCTGCGCTTGAAGGCAAAGACCTTCTTGTGTCAAGCCAAACAGGTTCTGGTAAAACTGCTGCATTCTTACTGCCTACGTTAAATGCGTTGGCAAACCAAGATACATTAGTACCGTTTAAAGACCGTATGAAAGCGGTTACTCAACCGAATATTTTGGTGATTTCACCGACTCGTGAATTGGCACAACAGGTATGTCAAGACGCAATCGCATTTGTACGTCACATGAAAGGTGTTCGTATTGCAGCAATCATGGGCGGTATGCCTTTTGGTAAACAAATTCAACAGTTGAAAGGCGCGCAAGTTGTTGTTGCAACTCCAGGTCGTCTACTTGACTTGGTGAATCGTCGTCAAATCAAATTGGATAAAGTTGACGCGTTAATCGTCGATGAAGCTGACCGTATGCTTGACCTGGGCTTCTCTGAAGACTTAGAAGCAATTGGTGAGTTGGCTGCAAACCGCAAACAAACTCTTATGTTCTCTGCGACTTTTGCACCACGTATCATTACACTTGCAGAACGCATGATGAATGATCCAATGCGTATTTCGATCGAAACTGGTCACTCTACAAATACTGATATTACTCAGACTTTGCATTGGACTGACGGTTTCGAGCACAAGAAAAAACTTCTTACTCACTGGTTGAACGAAGAAGACGTTGATCAAGCAGTTGTATTTGCGTCAACTCAAGAAGACACAGATATGTTGGCTGAAGAACTTGCTGAAGCAGGTCTATCAGTTGTAGCGCTTCACGGTGCTATGCCACAAACTGTTCGTAACCGTCGTTTACGCAGCATCCGTGAAGGTCGTGCGAAGATCTTGGTTGCAACTGACGTTGCAGCGCGTGGTCTTGACGTACCAACTATTTCACACGTCATCAACTTCGGTCTTCCAATGAAGAATGAAGACTATGTACACCGTATCGGTCGTACAGGTCGTGCGGGTCGTACTGGTAAAGCCATTACTTTGGCGACTTACCGTGAACGCGGTAAAATCCGTGCTTTAGAAGACTTCCTTGATGCGCGTCTAAACGTATCTGAAATTGAAGGTCTTGAGCCATCTCCACCTCCTGCACGTGGTAGCCGTGATGGCGCTGGTCGCGGTCGTGGCCGTGATGGTGGTCGTCGTGATGGCGGTCGTGGTGGTTTCGGTGGCGGTCGTCGTTTTGAAGGCGAAAGCAACTTCAAACGTCGTGAAGGCGGTGATGATCGTCCACGTCGTAGCTTCGATGACAAACCTCGTGGCGAACGTCCGGCATTTGGCGAAGATCGTCCACGTCGTGACTTTGGTGATCGTCCAGCTCCACGTCGTGAAGGCGGTTTCGGTGATCGTCCACAACGTTCGTTTGATGACCGTCCAAAGCGTGACTTCGGTGATCGTCCAGCTCCACGTCGTGAAGGCGGTTTCGGTGATCGTCCACAACGTTCGTTTGATGACCGTCCAAAGCGTGACTTCGGTGATCGTCCAGCTCCACGTCGTGAAGGTGGTTTTGGTGACCGTCCTCGTTCTAATGATGACAACCGTGGCAACCGTGTAGATTATAAACCAGCTCGTGAAGGCGGTTATGGTGATCGTCCAAAACGTGATTTTGGTGATCGTCCTGCTCCACGTCGTGAAGGCGGTTTCGGTGATCGTCCAGCGCGTTCATTCGGTGATGACCGTCCAAAGCGTGATTTCGGTGATCGTCCAGTACGTCGCAACTTTGATGACAAGCCACGTGGTGAACGTTCGTTCGGTGGTGAAGATCGTCCACGTCGTAAATTTAACGACTAATTCAGTCGCTAGATGAAGATAAAAAACCGGTAGAAATACCGGTTTTTTTATGCATTGAGTTTTTTGCTTTTTAACGTAAAATGTCTACTAAATCATATTTTGTCAGGGTTATGATAATTATTAATATGAAAAGCTTAGCTCTTCGATCTCAATTGATAGAGGTGTATATGCCATATATCGCATTGACTTTGATTTTGTGTAATATTATCTATTATTTATACAGTCTTTTTAATTAATCAATGTACCTGACTAAATCTTAAGTGCATATTTTTATTATAAAAAATACGAAACAATCCATTATTGTCATTTTTTTATGATATTAAACCATCTTTTTCAACTGCTAACATTTTGAACTTCGTTCCTTTATAGTATGCATGCTGAAAAAATGCAGGAATAAACTCAGCTATGAAAAATCAAACAGCGCGAGATACTCAATCTCTGATTGAAGTCAAGAATCTAAGCTTCAAGCGGGGTGAGCGCGTGATTTATGACGACGTGAGTTTAAATATTCGTCGTGGGCAGATTACGGCCATTATGGGACCATCCGGTACTGGTAAAACCACCTTATTAAGACTGATTGGTGGGCAACTGGTTCCTGAGCACGGTCAGGTTTTATTGGACGGCAAAGATATTGCCACGATGTCACGTTCCGAACTTTTTTCAGCACGTGCACGGATGGGTATGTTGTTTCAGAGCGGTGCTTTGTTTACCGATATGAGCGTGTATGAAAATGTCGCATTTCCGATTCGGGCACATACCAAATTGCCGGAACATCTGATTAAGGAAATCGTGGCACTGAAGCTGGAATCAGTCGGTTTACGTGGTGCAGAACAGATGATGCCATCTGAACTATCCGGTGGTATGAACCGACGCGTGGCTTTGGCCCGTGCGATTGCGCTGGATCCTGAGCTGATCATGTACGATGAACCCTTTGCCGGACAAGATCCGATTGTGATGGGCGTTTTGACTCGTCTGATCCGTTCATTACGTGAAGCACTGGACTTAACCACGATTGTTGTCTCGCATGATGTTGCAGAAACTTTATCGATTGCAGACTACATCTATGTGGTGGCAGAAGGCAAAATTCAGGGCGAGGGCACTCCGGCAGAGCTGAAAGCGCATCCGTCTGCTTTTGTACAGCAATTCCTGACCGGTTCGGTAGAAGGTCCGGTGGATTATCAGTTTAGTCATCAAGCTTATTTAAGTGATGAGGTTCGTTCATGAATGCAATTGCCGCATTAGGTAGACGCGTTATTGAACGTGTACAGGGGATTGGGGTCGCAACCCTGATGCTGTTGCAGATTTTATTTTCCATACCGACCTGGCTTGGCGTAAAGCTGTTTATTTATCAGATGTATCGGGTTGGGGTATTGTCCCTGCTGATTATTGTGGTTTCTGGCCTGTTTATTGGGTCTGTGCTTGGTTTGCAGATGTTTAGCATCTTGTCGACCTTTGGTAGTGAGTCGATGCTAGGAACAGCAGTCGCGCTGACCTTGCTGCGTGAACTGGCACCTGTGGTCGCTGCTTTGCTGTTTGCAGGACGTGCCGGTTCAGCCTTGACTGCGGAAATTGGTCTGATGAAAGCCACTGAGCAATTGTCCAGTATGGAAATGATCGGCGTCGATCCATTAAAACGGGTAATTTCGCCTCGTCTTTGGGCAGGGATTTTTAGCTTGCCAATGCTTTCCGTCATCTTTGCCGCAGTCGGGATTATGGGCGGCAAAATGGTCGGGGTGGATTTTCTGGGTGCCGATGAAGGCGCTTATTGGAGCGGCATGGAAAGCAGTGTGCAATTCTATAAAGATGTCTTGAACGGCACCATTATTAAAAGTTTTGTATTCGCATTAATTTGTACCTGGATTGCGGTGTATCAGGGCTATGCCTGTGTCCCGACATCAGAAGGTATTGCAACTTCTACAACGCGTACAGTCGTGTATTCTTCGCTGTGCGTTTTAGGCTTTGACTTTGTGTTGACTGCGGTCATGTTCGGAGGTGTTTAATGAAATCACGTACTAGTGAGCTGGCCGTTGGTGTTTTTGTTATTTTGTTTGGTATTGCCTTATTTTTCCTGGCGATGCGTGTCAGTGGCCTGGTCGGACACAATATTTCCGACAGCTATAAAATGACAGCGACTTTTGAAAATGTAAATGGGATCAAGCCGCGTGCCAAAGTGGCATTGAGTGGTGTGAAAGTGGGGCAGGTGGATGACATTACCCTGGATCCAGTGACGCGTCTGGCAACCGTGCATATGACCCTGGATGGCTCATTGACCTCATTTAATGCTGAACAGTTAAAGCAGGTTCAGCAGGAAGCACTGGAAGAGTTACGTTATAGTTCGGACTATACTGCGGCTGCACCTGCGCAACAAAAAGACATGGAAAAACAACTGTTAGCTAACATGAAATCCATCACCAATATTGATGAGGATGCTTATATTATGGTAGCGACCAATGGGTTATTGGGTGAAAAATACCTGAAAATTATTCCAGGTGGTGGTCTGAACTATTTGAAACGTGGTGATCAGATTGCCAATACCCAAGGCACCATGGAAATTGAAGATTTAGTGACGAAGTTCATTACTGGCGGTGCCGGTAAATCGTCGGATAGTCAAGAAACTACCCCAGAACAGGCGACAGTTTCAGAATCGACTGATGCAGAACCTGCATTTGTTGAATAATAGATTGAGGAGATTTCAGTGAAAACTTTAGTAAAACAAACGCTTGCAGCAAGCATTCTTTCCACAATGGTTGCTGGTACAGTGTTTGCTGCACCGTCTGAAGCACCACCTGCTTTTATTAAAAAAGTGGCAGATGGTTTGATTGAGCGCCTCAAAGCTGATAATGCAAAATTGCAGAACAATCCGGCGCTGGTAAAAGCGATTGTCCGCCAGAATCTGGATCCATACATTGATTCACAGTCTTTCACGCGTATTGTGATGGGGACTTATGCGACGAACCAGTATAGTACTGCTGCACAGCGCGCGCAGTTTGAAAAGAATTTCCGTGAAACGCTCATTGAAAATTATGGTTCTGCATTTTCCAAGTTTAGTAATCAGACCTATAGCGTGCGTCCATACAAGGCCAGCAACAGCAAAAACCCTGTTGTAACCATCGACTTTAATAATAAAGGCGAGAAAATTCCGGTAGCGTTTCAGCTGGTGGACAAAGGCTCACAATGGAAAATCCGCAACATCAACGTATCGGGTATCGATCTAGGTTTGCAATTCCGTAACCAGTTTGCTGCGACAGTAAAACGTAATGGCGGTAATATAGATAAAGCTATTGCTAACTTCAAACCGGATGCAGAAGCTGCAATCGACAAGAACAAGAAATAATCAGATAGGTGAGCCGTGATTGTATTCAAGGATCAGGAATTGCAGGTTTCAGGCAAGATTGACTATGCCAATGCGCAGGACTATTACCTAAATGGTCTGCGTGTGGTTCAGTCACAGAGCAAGTTTCCGCTTGTGGTTAATCTAGCTGGGCTTGAAAGTGGTAGTACTTTGGCTTTGGCAGTATTGGTGCGCTGGTTGCGCCAGACGCCTCAAGCGCAAGGACTACAGTTTAAAGCTGTCCCTGCTAAAATGATGAATATCATTCAGGCCTGTCATTTACAGGATGATTTACAGATCATTCAGTAAATAAAAAAAATAAAAAAGCACCGAAAGGTGCTTTTTTTTATTGTTGATACATTTTAAAAGTAAATTCCTTCCTTTATCAAAAGGACGTTAGGAAGGATTAAAATATGACCTCACCCTAACCCTCTCCTAAAAGGAGAGGGAACTTCCTCTCTAAATTTATGGATAGAAATGATATTTTTAAAAACTACTATCTCAATAAATATTGGAAGTCCTCTCTCCCTATGGGAGAGAGTTAGAGAGAGGGTGAAGAAATTAAATCCACTTCTTCCATCTAAAGTAAATCAATGGCCCGATCAAAAAGCCGATCAAAATAATACTGACCATAATGAAGCTCATGGAGCCTTGTGCAAAAGGCAGAACTTCGGTATTCATGCCATAAATACTGGCAATGAGCATCGGCGGTGCAAGCATACTTGGCAGGATCGAGAATCGACGAATCGTATCGTTCTGTTCCGTGTTAATGAATCCGGACGTGGTATCGAGCAGGAAGCGCACTTTCTGGAACAGGAAGGCATCATGCTCCACCAGCGAGCGCACATCTTCACTGAGTTCTCGGATATCCGCATCATAAATATGACTGCCCAAGGCGCGTGGACGAGACAGGAAAGTCAGAACACGACGTAAATCGATCAGACAGAGCTGCGCTTTACCAAGCATATCTTCCAGTTGAGCTAGCCGGGTAATCATGTCATCCAGATCGAGAATCTGCTCGCGATGGCGGTTATTCAACACTTCAGTTGAATATTTCTCTAAATCTTTATGTACATCTTCCAGAATGTCGGCCAGCTCATCCAGTTTGGCTTCGAGCAGGCCCAATAAAATCCAGGTCGGATCTTTATAATCGATTTCATAATCATTGCGGCGCGCACGGGCACGGAAGGCACGAAAGGCCACCAGCTTTTCGCCACGCAAGGTAAAAAGACGGTCCTTATGCAGAATGAATGCTACGGTTTGTACCGTCGCCAGCATGCTGGATTCATCTTCGTTTTCATTCTCGACCTGATAGTTTTTATTTTTGGTTAAAAAATAGGTGCTGATATGCAAAATACCGTCATCATCACGGTAAAATCGGGCACTAGAGGAGATATCTTCCAGCGATTTTAAGGTCGGTAAGTTTTGCGCATAGGCATCTAGAATCCATTGCTGCTCTTCTTGTGAAGGTGCAATCAGATCAAGCCATACTAAATCTGGATGCAGGTCGAAATCACCATTAATCGTGATATCTTCTAAGCTACCGCGCTCTGTGGCGTAAAAGGCTTCAAGCATGCTGTCTTTTCTCCCTGGCGCAGTATGTGAATTGGAATGGGTGTATTTTAGACAAGGAATTGAATAAAAACACTGATATTAAGCAGTTATTTTTGGAAAAAGCGCGCTTGCAGCGATTTCGTACAATATAGCGTCAATTGGAGAGTGAAATGATGAATTCTATTGCAATTTTTTGTGGTTCAGCACTGGGCTCGGATCCTCTCTATGCCCAGATTGCCGAAAAGGTTGGCCAAACCTTGGCAGCAAGGCATCAGACGCTGGTCTATGGCGGTGGTCGTTCTGGCTTGATGGGAATTATCGCTGATAGTGCTTTGGCTGCTGGTGGCAAGGTGATTGGCGTAATTCCAAGACAGCTGGTCAATCGTGAGCTGGCGCATCCGCATATTACCGAGCTATTTGTGGTCGATAATATGCATGAACGTAAAACCCGCATGTCGGAACTGGCACAGGGATTTATTGCCATTCCGGGTGGTGCTGGAACCCTGGAAGAAATTTTTGAACAATGGACCTGGGCACAGTTGGGAATTCATAAAAAGCCTTGTGCTTTTTTAAATGTAGATGGTTTTTACGATGATTTACTCAAATTTATCCATATGACGACTGAGAAAGGTTTTACCAAAGCGCGCTTTAGCGATGCTTTAATTGTGAGTGATAATCTGGATGATATTTTGCGCCAGTTTGAAAGTTATCAGCCGCCTGAAGCGAAATGGGGTATGGTCGATCAGACCGATCTTGTAAAATAAGCTGTCCACAGCATGATTTGTAGAAAATAAATGAAAGTGATTACGGTGGCTGCAGCCATTATTTTAAATGAAGCGCAGCAACTGCTGGTGGTTCGTAAAAAAGGGACGTCCTGCTTTATGCAGGTTGGTGGCAAGCTGGAGCCAAATGAAGCACCAGAAGCAACGATGTTGCGTGAAATTCAGGAAGAAATTGGCACACAGGCACAGATTCAGCAATTCATTGGGCGTTTTGAAACCCAGACGGCGAATGAACCAGATCATCAACTGGTGAGTTATGTCTATTGGGTAAGTCTGGATCAAGCACCAAAAATTGAAGCGGAAATTGCCGAAATGAAATGGGTCGATCTGGATGAAAAAGAGCTACGACTCGCACCCTTGACCACTGAAATTGTGATTCCTTGGGTGAAGTCGCAGTTACTCGCCCAAGCTTAAATTTTCAGATTTGAGCACCTGCCAGACAGGCTGCATAAACTTTTTGACAGCCCAGTTGTTCAAGTGTTTGGCTCAGTGCTCGAATCGAGCTGCCGGTCGTCACCACATCATCAATAATCAGCACCCGACGGTAACGCAGCTTGGAAATGGTACTGATCTGGAATTGTGATTGGATGTCTTCAATCCGCTCCAGCCGGCTTAGGCCCTTTTGCGAGTGTTGTTTCATTCGTCGAACAGGTTGCCAGATGGGTACATTCAACTGTTTTGCCACATGTTTGGCCAGCACTAGAGATTGATTATAACCGCGCTCAGCCAGACGCTCATTCGAGATCGGCATCGGTATTATCGCACTGACTTTAGGTAGGTCTAAACTTAACAGCACACCTGCCAGTAAATTTTGCAAATGCAGCTTCTGTTCATATTTAAACAGTTGAATCAGCCGGTCCATCGGGTAAGCATAGTCGCAGGCAATCTGGAACTGCATTTCCTGCCGTTGAATGGTTTGATGTGCCCAGGGTAATTGTCGCCAGCAATCTTCACAGACTGAATGAATGGACTGATGATCGGTCAGACAGAGCTGGCAGGGCTGTAAGCGGGTCAGCCAGGATTTTCCATGTTGCAGTAATTTAAACATAGGCATAGCGCGGTGCTTCCGGTAGCCAGCGTTGCAATAATGCTTCGGCCTGATCGGGATAATCCTTGAGCATCTGCTGAGCCACATAATGTGCCTGATTGAGCAGGTGATCATCACGTTCAAGTTTGGCCACACGGAAATTCATGTCCCCGGTCTGTTTGGTCCCGAGCAGCTCACCCGGGCCACGTAACTCCAGATCTTTCTCGGCAATCATAAAACCATCATTGGTTTCGCGCATGATTCTTAAACGTTCCTGACCATTTTGCGAAAGTGGATGCTTATACAGCAGGGCACAGAAGCTGGCTTTGGCGCCACGACCGACCCGGCCACGTAGCTGATGCAATTGAGATAGACCCAGACGCTCGGCATTTTCAATCACCATAATGGAGGCATTGGGTACATCGACGCCGACTTCGATCACGGTGGTGGCAATCAGGAGCTGTAATTCATTATTTTTAAATTGCTGCATTACCGCCTGTTTTTCATCGGCTTTCATCTTGCCATGTACCAGTCCGATATTCAGCGCAGGAAAGCGCTCGCGAATTTCGGCAAAGGTCGCTTCTGCGGCCTGAGCATCCAGGGTTTCGGACTGTTCTACCAGTGTACACACCCAATATGCCTGCTTACCTTCAGCACAGTTGCTGGCAATCCGTTGCAAGACTTCTTCGCGTCGATCTAATGGAATGGTCACGGTCTGAATCGGGGTACGGCCCGGCGGCAGCTCGTCAATCACCGAGGTATCCAGATCACCATAGGCAGACATGGCCAGTGTGCGGGGAATCGGAGTCGCAGTCATCACCAGTTGATGCGGAGACATACCATCTAGCCCTTTATTTCTGAGAGCAAGGCGCTGATCCACACCAAAGCGATGCTGCTCATCAATAATCACCAGACCCAGTTTGGCAAACTCGACATTTTCCTGAAACAGGGCATGCGTTCCGATCACCAGATGGGCGCTGCCATCCCGAATCACCTGTTCCGCTGCGGCACGGGCTTTACCTTTTTGCTTGCCGGAAAGCCAGGCCACATTTAAGCCCAAAGGCTCAAACCAGCGTTTAAAATTCAGATAATGCTGCTCGGCCAGAATCTCGGTCGGTGCCATCAATGCAACTTGCCAGCCTTCTTCCAGTGCATGGCAAGCTGCGACACCAGCCACTAGGGTTTTACCCGCGCCGACATCGCCTTGCACCAGACGCAACATCGGTTTATTGCTTTTTAAATCCTGCACGATTTCTCTGGATACACGTTTTTGCGCACCGGTCATTTCAAAAGCCAGACTGGCTAAGAGCTGTTTGGCATAGGTTTTACTGGGCGCAAATGAAGGCGCTTCGACTTGCTGAATAAAGGCCCGACGTGTCAATAAACTGATCTGATGCGCCACCAGCTCTTCAAAGATCAGGCGTTGCTGTGCAGGATGCGAGCCTTGTGCCAGCTGCAGCATATTGGCGTTGACTGGTGGATGATGGATATATTCCAGTGCCTGTTTCAGCGCATAACCGTTACTAAATTTTGCTGGCAGCAATTCAGGCAGATGGTCGCTATACTGAGCCAAGGCCTGCTGAATATAATCCCGTATTTTTGGCTGGGTCAGACCTTCAGTCGCCGGATAAATTGCCGTGAGCTGGGTTTGAGGTAAAGGTGTGTCCTCAGTAATGACTTGCAGTTCGGGATGATACATTTCCAGACCGCGCGCACCGACCCGCACTTCACCAAAAATTCTTAAACGGTTACCCAGTTTGCAGCGGTCAGTAATACCTTTATAGATATGATAAAAACGTAAAGTAACCTTGCCAAAATCATCATCCAGCAGCACAGCCATAGATTTGCGTTTACCGGGTGGAAAATCTACACCTTTAACGATCCCTTCCAGCAGATAACTGCGTCCCACGCTCAATTGATTCATGGGAATGATCGTGCTACGGTCTTCATAGTCACGTGGTAGATGAAAAAGCAAATCATCAGTATTGAAGATATTTAGTTTTTCGAGTAATGCAGCGGCGGCATTGCCAACGCCTTGTAACTGATGGACTGCAGCCATGTCCCCTCAACCAGATTTGTGATTCGGTGCTCAATGCATATTTTATTTACCGGTTATGGTAAAACATCCCGACGTGTGGCTAAACAACTATTTGAGCAAGGTCATCAAATTAGCACAATTAGCCAGAGTCCCAAAACAGATTCATTCGCAACTCATCTGATTCAGGATGTGCATCAACTGGATTTAACAGCAGTTACACCGATTGACTGGGTCTATGTATTACTTAGTCCAAAACAAAGTACGGTTGAAGGCTATCAGCAAACCTATCTGGATTCTGTTCAGCCTATTGTGGCTGCCTTGAAACAGCATCCGGTGAAACGGATTGTGGTGGTGTCATCCACCCGGGTCTATGGGCAAGATGCCGGTGAAATCGTAGATGACGAAACTGAAATTCACCCGAATGATGCTCAGAGCAAAATCTTGCAGCAGATGGAGCAGGCTTATTTCACTGCTTATCCTGAGAAATGTACCATCATTCGTCCAAGTGGGATTTATGGAGCATCGGTAGAACGCCTACAAAAAATGGCCGCCTCGATGTTGAGATATCCGAATCTGCACTGGTCCAACCGGATTCATATTGAAGATTTATCACGTTTCTTGTCACATATGATTCACGTGGAACATCCGGAATCTTCTTATATTGTGACCGATAACCAGCCAAAATTATTGCATGAAATATTGCAATGGTTCCAACAGCAGCTGGGACTTCCTTTGTTGCAAGTAGAAAGTGAGCAGGTGACAGGTAAGAAACTTTATGCGACTCGAATGCAGAAAATGGGATTTGAGTTAGAGCATCCAGATTGTTATGAGGATTATTTGGAGTTGATGGGAAAAAATAATCCCTCCTAGCCTCCCTTTTTAAAGGGAGGAATCCCCCTCCTTTTCAAAGGAGGGGTTAGGGGAGGATTTTATTTAAAAGACCTCTCCCTATCCTCACTTGCACTTCGTTTTAAAAGCCGTGCTTTAAAACTCGCTCAGGAGAGGGAATACTCATATTTAAATAATGGCATTAGCTTTCCAATTTTCACTTCTTATAAATTCTTAAATAAAAAGAGAGGCCTTAGCCTCTCTTTTTATTTAATTTAAACTTACTTCTTTTTCCGCTTCGCGCGTTTCTTGGCTTGTTCAGCTGCAACCGCATCGAGGGCTTCTTTCAGTTCTTCATCCGTAAAGTCGGTGATGTGGTGCAGCATTTGTAGCTTCACTTCATCCAGTACCAAATCTGCATATTGAGCCACATTGGTTAGCTGCTCATCAAAGACAATCGCATTGTCTTCATTGGTACACAGATAACCTTTTTGGGTTAAGACTTTAATAAAGCTCTGGAATAGGGCTTTGTCGAAGAACTCAGGTGAGTTGAACTCATATAGCACAGACAGGCGTTGACCAACCAGGTAACTGAGCTCTTCGACCTGACGGGTCGAGATATTGCCAGAACCACGTTGGGTAATCAGTGCCAAAGTCATGTAATAACGTTCCAGACTTTGAGTTACGGGCGCAGCCAGAATTTCAAGCTGATGATGCGCTTCCGTATTCGGTGCCGGTGCAATCAGGTTTTCACCATCTTGTGTAATCAGTTTCGAGGCAATTAAGCTGTCAATATGCGCATTCACTTGATCCTGAATTTCATCTTCATGCCATTTTAAGAACAGTTCGGCTTTGAGGAATGGATACAGGGTACTACTGATATTCACGACATCATGACGGCGAATGGTACCGTTATGTTCAACTAGGGCGGCTATCAGGGAGGGCAGCACAAAAGTGTGCACAATATTATTGCGGAAATAGGTCAGCAGAACGGCCTGATTGTCTTCAATGGCAATGATATCGCCCAGTACATGCTTGACTCGCTTGATCAGTTTCAGCTTCATTGCATAGGCAATAATTTCCTTGCCAGAAAGTGGCGTCACCTGCATGCGCTCATCATAAGGCAGGGCAGCCAGCAAGGTGCGATAGGTATCTAGCTGTTTGATACAGATCTCTTCATCCAGCGTATGTTTCGGCGTAGCCAGCAAGATTAAAGATAATAGCGATACTGGATTGATTACGACCGCACTGTTGATGTTTTCCAGAATGGCTTGTGCCGAGCTATTCACTGCATCAGAAACCGCTTGTGGAATCGGATCGTCATTCTTTTCGATTTTGATATTTTCTGCGCCATGCTGTTTCAGAATGTCATCCAGAAATACCGGGTTCCCGAAGTTCAGGTGTACCTTGCCGAAAATGCGTTCAATCTTGCGCAGAGTTTTCAAAATGCCGAAAATAGACTCGGCTTCTTTCGGCTTGCCACTCATTTCACCGACATAAGTGCCACCTTCCATCAGGCGTTCATAGCCGATATAAGTCGGCAAAAATACGATCGGCTTAGATTTGCCACGTAAATGACCATGCACGGTCATCGCCAGCATCCCGGTTTTTGGCGGAAGCAAACGACCGGTGCGTGAACGGCCGCCTTCAATAAAGTATTCCAGCGGGGTATTACGTGACAGGACGCTATACAGATATTCTTTAAACACCGTGGTATACAGCGCGTTGCCGCGGAAAGTACGGCGAATAAAGAAGGCACCGCCACCACGTAAAATCTGACCGACAAAAGGCATATTCAGGTTATCGCCCGCAGCGATATAAGGCACCATCAGACCACGACGATAGATCACATAAGACAATAATAAATAGTCGATGTGGCTACGGTGACATGGGGTATAGACAATCTCGTAATCCTTGGCCAGTTCCCGTACGGTACTGAAGTTATGCACTTCCACGCCGTCATACAGTTGCGTCCATAAGCGGGTCAGGGCTTTGTCGGCAAAGCGTACAGTCGAGTGAGAATAATCGGAAACGATTTCGTTCAGATAACCGATGGCACGACGTTCAGATTCCAGCATCGAGATTTTGCTACGAATACTGTCATTGCGAATCGCCGCCTGTACATCTGGTGACTTGATCAGGCCATGCATGACATTACGGCGGTCGGACAGGTCCGGCCCGAGAATGACTTCGCGCTGACCATCCAGGTAATCATTTAAAGTGCTGACAATATAGGTGGCCGGCGCTGAATTTGGATGCGTCTCTTTGGCAAAGTTAATCAAGGTGCGTAAAGACTGCGGTTCATGAAACTCTAAATAAGACTGGCGACCATGCAGGCCGATATTGACCAGTTGCTTGACCCGGCTTGGTGTAGACCAGGTATCGGTAAATAAAAGCTTAAACCAGGAATCTTCTTTCTCAGGTTCACGTCCCCAAAGTACTGTTACCGGAACCAGTTCGACATCCAGCTCAGGATGCTGTTCCAGGATTTCAATCAGACGTAACAGGCGCGGTGGAAACGCATGTGGCGGTGAACTCAACAGGTTATTTTCATCATGATGCTGTAAAAACAGTACCGATGCTTTTTCCTTATTATTGCCCAGTTGCATTGGATCAAGTGCAGCCGGCAATTTTAAGCGTCGCGTTTCTGCATCGACCACCAGTGCATTACTGCGCGAATGGTTCTGTAAAACGTAGCAGACCAGCTTTCGCGAGTCTGTTGCAGTCTGATCAGATTCAGGCGCTGTCACTTCACTTGGTACTTCCCCAAGAACATGAGGGGTAACCACAAGATCAAGTAACTTACTTGAAAGCTTGCGATACATTTGACCAAAGCCATTCTTGGACATAGCTGCTCCTAATTTTACTGACCAAAACCACAGGACTTCTGAGGGAATTTATTTTGCGGGTTTCTAAAGCGAAACAATATATCTTTTTTTAACAACTTCAACAGAAGTGCTTCAATTTTAGCGTGAAAGCAGGTGCTTTTCCTAGTCACTTATGACATCAGTATGACAGAACAGTCATGCAAACTTTAGAGTTTCGGTCTGATTTTGTGGCAGAATATTCCAGATCAATTATTTAGATCCGTTTTTCCATTTTGGATATCTCCAATATTAGATAGGTTGCTTATGAATGCCTTAACACAGGAACTGGTCGAGCTGCTCAGCTTAGAAAAGTTAGAAGAAAACATTTTCCGGGGAATCAGCCGGAATCTGGTGGGCAAGCGCGTGTTCGGTGGGCAGGTTTTAGGGCAGGCACTACGCGCCGCGTCTTATACCACAGATCGTCCAGCACATTCATTACATGCCTATTTTCTGTTTGGCGGGGATGTCAATGCACCGATTATTTATGAAGTGGATCGTATCCGTGACGGCAAGAGCTTTGTCAGCCGTCAGGTGCGCGCTATTCAGCATGGCCGTACCATTTTCATGTGTATGGTGTCTTTCGCGCATCAGGAAGAAGGGCTAAATTACCAGATTTCAGAGCCTGAATATCCACCGGCAGAAAGCCTGAAAAATGAAGCGGAACTGATCAAACAGATTATTGAGTTTATTCCGGAAAATGTCCGTGCATCTTTCACTCGTGATCGTCATGTGGAAATTCGTCCGGTCAATCCGCAAAATCCATTCCAGCCTCAACCTGAAGCACCGTCTTATGCGCACTATATCCGTACGCATGACCGTATTGCTGCAGAAGTCGATCAGATCTCCTTGCATCAGGCTATTGCTGCTTTCTATTCTGATTTTACCTTGATGACCACAGCGCTTCGTCCACATGGTCTGAGCTATATCTCGCCAAGTTTGCAATGTGCCAGTATTGACCATGCCATGTACTTCCATAAACCGTTCCGTGCGGATGAGTGGATGCTTTACGATATGGATGCCACCCAAAGCGCCAGTTCGCGTGGCCTGAATTTTGGCCGGATGTGGCAGAACGGTGAGCTGGTCTGCAGTACCTCTCAGGAAGGCTTGATCCGTTTACGTGAAATCGAAACACAGTAATTTTTCTTCCTGCTCAAAAAGTCGAATCCCTGATTCGGCTTTTTGTTTTTAAGCCGGATGAAAATGGCCATTTGATATCATGTCCTCACGCCGCGTTTATAAAATATTACTCGATTCTGTAGAATTCGCATGGCATAGTGCGGCTTAAGATCAATATTAAAAATGCATGAAAAGATGAGCTTAAATACGCAAATTCTAATTGCCGCCGTATTGGGGGTGCTGTTTGGATTTCTATTGACGATATTTCCGCAGACCTCATTTTTTGATGTCAGCTTATATGGCATCGGTATCGTCAGCAGCATTTTTATTGGCTTGTTAAAAATGCTGTTAGTGCCGCTGATTTTTAGCTCGATCGTGGTCGGCGTATCCAATCTGCAGGCGGGTGGGCAGCTAAGCCGCACCTGGAAAATCACCCTGATGTGCTGTGTGACCACCACCACCTTGGCGCTCATTTTAGGTCTGGCGTGTGCGCATTTGTTTGATGTCGGTAAGGGTGTTGATGTGCTGATGTTCCAGGATGCCATGGCGCAACATCAAACGCCAGATACCCTGACACCTTCATCTTTCTTTACCAATTTTATTCAGAATACCCTGATCAATCCGTTTAAAGCTTTTGCCGATGGCAATGTCTTGGCGGTGGTAGTCTTTGCCTTATTTGTTGGTGTGGCACTGGTGGCAGGTGGGGATAAGTTTCGTACTGTGCGCAAGCTGAGTCACCAGTTTTTCGAAATCATGATGTTGATGATTGGCTGGGTGATGAAACTGGCACCGCTTGGTATTTTTGCCTTATTGGCTAAATTAATTGCCACTGAAGATGTTTCAGTCCTCAGTCGTCTGGCTGAATTCGCTGCGGTGGTTACCGGCACGACGATTTTTCATGGCATCGTGGTCTTGCCTTTATTGCTATGGGTTTTCGGCAAGATGGATCCGGTCACGTTCTTTAAAGGCACACGAGCTGCTCTGATTACTGCCTTTGCTACCAGTTCCAGTTCGGCCACCATGCCCTTGTCAATGAAATGCGCACAGGAAAATTTAGGAGTACGTCCACATACCGCAGGCTTTGTGATTCCACTTGGTACACAGTTGAATATGGATGGCACAGCACTGTATGAAGCGGCAGCAGCATTATTTATTGCCAATTTAATGGGGCTGGATCTGAGTCTGGGGCAGCAACTGGTGGTCTGCGCCACGGCGATGATTGCATCCTTAGGTGCACCAGGAATTCCGAGTGCCGGTATGGTGACCATGATCATGGTCTTGCAGTCGGTCGGTTTGCCTGCCGAGGCGATTGCTATTCTTTTACCGATCGACCGTTTACTGGATACCGTACGCACAGTCGTGAATGTTCAAGGGGATATGATGATCAGTGTGGTGGTGGACCGGCATACGCGTGAACCCGATCTTCAAGCTACAGATAGCTAAAACATTTAAAAAATAAAAAAAGCAGGCCATTGGTCTGCTTTTTTTATAAGGTAAGTTTTAATAAATCCAGAACTCCCAGACCATTGCGGTGATATGGATCTTAATCCGGTGAATGCTTATTCTGATTCAATTCATCTGCCGCTTTAAGCTCGGATTGATCCTGCTCAAGTAATTCCAGCGGTTCTTCAGCTTCATTTAAATCATGTGTCGATACTTCGGCAACATGCTCCGAATCAGTTTCACTAAGCTCGAGCTCTTCAAGCGGTTCATCAGATTCATTTAAATCATGCGCTGATGCTTCCGGAATACTGTCCAGATCATATTCAGAGGCTTGATCTAAGGTAAAGTTCAAACGGCCACCCATGACACTGGCCAGTTCTTCTAAACCTTGTTTGTTCATGGAGGAAAACAGTTGAATCGAGAAATCCACCTTCATCTTTTTCAATGCCGCTTTGACTTCCTGCAAGGCTTTGGATGCAGGACCACGGTTTAGTTTATCTGACTTGGTTAACAAGACATGCACGAACAACTGGCGGGAATAAGCCCATTCCAGCATCATCACATCAAAGTGTTGCAGGGGATGGCGGATATCCATCAGCAATACCAGGCCTTGTAAGCTCTGGCGGTGAATCAGGTAATTTTCCAGTTCTTTTTGCCAGACCAGTTTCATTTTTTCAGGCACAGCCGCATAACCATAACCGGGTAAGTCGACCAGACGCTGATCCGGATTGCCCAGGCTGAAAAAGTTGATCATCTGGGTACGGCCAGGTTTTTTCGATGCACGTGCCAACTGTTTCTGGTTGGTCAGGGCATTAATCGCACTAGACTTACCCGCATTTGAGCGGCCGGCAAAAGCAATTTCATAGCCTGTATCTTCTACACAAAGACTGAGTTTGGGTGCACTCATTAAAAATTCGGCTTTGCGTAGCCAGTTGAGTGCGCGCACAGAATATTCAGTAATGGCAGAATCAACTTTTTTCTCGTAGCTGATCTTTTGCTTAGGCGCATGGGCTGTCTTACTGTTTTTGGATTTTCCTCTGCTGTGGTGCATAACTCAACTTCAATAAATGATCTACAATGAAACATTATAAAGGAAGTCGCACAGGCAAGCGAACTTTGCCGCAAGAATAAGTCACAAGACATGACCCTGAAGACTTTAAAGATTAATCAGGCTGATCGGAGAATTTGTGCTGAAACGCGCATTTCGTGGCCTAATCACATCTTTAAGTACATATTGATCCAGACTGCTATAAAACTGTTCCACGGCATCATCTAAAATGCCTTTTAAGCCACAGGTCGGACGTAATACGCAGGGTGGGCTATTGCATTCCACTACATTGTTGTCGCGTTGCAGGATCCGCACAATCTGTCCCAGCTGGAGGTTCAGGCTGGCCGGATTTAAACGTATGCCGCCACCTTTACCACGTATGGTAATCAGCCACTCCTGTTTCGCCATAAAATGCACGATTTTCATGGCATGATTTTGTGAAACCTGTAATCGCTCGGCAAGTTCTGCAATGGTATAGGGGAGATCACGTGGCTGTGCGACATACATCAGAATCCGAAGCGCATAGTCAGTGAATTTATTGAGTTGCATAAGGTCAACAGCTAGAAAATGAAAGAATTGAATGTTAAAAGCTCCACGAATGGAGCTTTTAATCAGAATCTGATGCTAGTCTAAACCGTTTTTGCAATTAAAGCTTGAGCGGGGCAGACACTTCAACTACATCACCAACTTTGTAGTGGTCGATCAGTGTCTGTGCAACCGAGAATGCGGTTGGATTTTCTTCCGCTTTCACAGTAATTTGATATTGCTCGTTTTGAGCCTGATCAAAGCTAAACTGTTGTGGTTGACGAATGTGCTGTTCAGGCACCTGTACACGTACTGAAATATGTTCACCGGCTTCAGCACTTGCAATCGCTGCACCATCTTTAGCTTTAAGTGTAAAGATTTTACCTGCGTCGGTATCATTCACTGCTGCTACTTCAAATTCGCGCCAGCCCGCCCAGCCACCATTTTCAGAAGCTAGGGTGGCATATTTAGATTTTTCCACACCAATCAAAATATCTGCCAGTTGCATATACGCTTCTTTCCAGGCTGCAATCAGGTCTGAGTCCATGGGTACATCTAAAACTTCGCTGATCGAGTGCAACAGATTCTCACCGACAATCGCATATTGATCCGGTTGAATATCCAGGCTGACATGTTTAGTGGTAATGCGTTCGATGGCTTTGGCCAAAACGCCCGGATTGGTAATGTTTTCGGCATAGGCAAGTACTGCGGCAGCCAAGGCACGTGGTTGACGGCCGGTACTTTGATGATCCATGTTGAAGGTGTTTTTCAACTCTGGATGGTTGTTCAACATGCGGTTATAGAAATACGTGGTAAGTGCTACGCCGTTTTCACGTAAAACAGGAACAGTCGCTTGTACAAGTTCGATATGTTGTGGAGTCATGAGAGCCGTCTATAGGTGTTTTTTAAAAGATGTATTTAAATTACATCTTTTAAAATGGCTTTACAATAGCGCATAGTCATAAAACCATAAAAAAATTATGGGATATAAGAATATCCCATAAAAAGTATGATGATGATCGGAAAAGGAGAGGAATTATTTGCGGCCAAACAGCGAACCCAGTAAGCCGCGCAAAATTTTCTGCCCAGTACTCCCGCCCAGGCTGCGGGCAGCACTTTTGGCAAAGGTGCCGACAATATCCTGAGTCAGTTTTTCTCGTTGCTTGGCTGCGCGTTCAGCTTCTTTTTGCTGTTCTCGTGCCAGACGTTCCTGTTCTTTAATTTGCTGCTTGGCAAGAGCTTCTTGTTCCTTGCTTTGTTGTTTGGCAAATTCGGCGGCCTGAGCCTGTTGCTGGCGTTCTGCGACCTTGTTTTGCAGCATTTCGTGGGCGCTGTCCCGATCGACTGGCTGCTCATAAATACCGGCAACTATACTTTGCTGCATGAGAGCCTTGCGTTCTTCAAGCGAGATCGGTGTAAAGGATGAATGCGGCGGCATGACCCAGCCACGCTCTACAATTTGTGGAATGCCCTTTTCATCCAGGCAGCTAATTAGGGCCTCACCTACTGCTAACTCGGTAATCACCTGATCGACTTTAAATTCAGGATTGGCGCGGAAAGTCTCTGCTGCGGTTTTTACTGCTTTTTGATCTTTGGGAGTGAAAGCCCGCAAAGCATGCTGAACCCGATTGCCGAGCTGGCCTAAGACACTTTCCGGCAAGTCCAACGGATTTTGCGTGACAAAATAAATTCCCACGCCTTTAGAGCGAATCAGGCGCACCACCTGCTCAATTTTATCTTGTAGGGCAGGGCTGGCATTGTCAAACAAGAGATGCGCTTCATCAAAGAAGAACACCAGTTTCGGTTTGTCCAGATCGCCAACTTCTGGAAGCTGTTCAAACAACTCGGAGAGCATCCAGAGTAAGAAGGTGGCATACAGCTTAGGCGTGTTCATCAGCTTGTCAGCCGCCAACAAATTGATATTGCCACGGCCCTGACTGTCCGTCTGCAGAAAGTCCATCAGATCCAGCGCCGGCTCGCCAAAAAACTGGTCACCGCCTTGGTCAGCCAGTGCTAACAAATTACGTTGAATCGCACCGAGACTGGCGGGTGAAAGATTGCCATATTCAGCTTTAAAGTCAGCCGCATGCTCAGAGACATAACTCAGCATCGCTTTCAGATCTTTAAAGTCGATCAGCAATAAACCCTGATCATCGGCAATCCGAAACACGGCAGATAAAACGCCTTCCTGGGTGTCATTCAGATTCAGTATTTGCGCCAGCAGCAGCGGGCCAATTTCAGAAATGGTAGTCCGAATCGGATGACCCTGTTCGCCAAATAAATCCCAAAACACCACTGGTGAGGCTGCAAAAGGAATGGACTCGATATTGAGACTTTTAATCCGTTCATCAAACTTGGGGCTGCTTTCACCTGCTTTGGTCAGGCTGGACACATCGCCTTTGGCATCGGCGAGGAATACAGGTACACCAATTCGAGAAAAGCTCTCCGCCAATACTTTTAAAGTCACAGTCTTTCCGGTACCAGTGGCACCTGCAATCAAGCCATGTCGATTGGCAAGTTGGGAATGCAGCACAATATCCTGTGTGGCATCCGCAGTTTTTTTAGCAATAACAATTGGTCTACCCATAGCTTTTCCTGTTATTTATTATTCGTTTTTAAGTTTTTTCATTTGTTCTAGTGCATGCTGAATATCTTGAATCAAATCTTCCGGATATTCCAGTCCAATACAGAAACGAACCAGCAAGCCGTCTTTTAAGTGTGAATGTTCCAGCACACGCATGTCTTTTAAGTTATATAGCATGACCAGACTGACAGGGCCACCCCAACTAAAGCCAAGCTTAAACAGTTTTAAGCTATCACAGAAATTCCGGATATCCTGCATTACGTATGTGCTGTCAAAGATCACGCTGACCAGGCCGGCACTATCACCTTGCTTGCAAATTTCTTTCCAGTACTGATGGCCTGCACTGTCCGGATCTGAAGGATGAAGTACTTGCACAAACTCGGTTTGCTGTTTAAGCCATGTCATTAATGTAAGCGCACTGTTGGATTGATGTTGATATCGCAGTTGCATCGAAGCCAGACTACGTTGTATCTGTGCCACATCATCACCAGAAACACTAATGCCCTGAATGGCATGCGCACGGAACAGTTTGTGATGCAGGGTCTTATCTCGCGTAACCACTGAGCCCATCAGGATATCACCACCGCCACTTGGATATTTGGTCAGTGCATGTACCGTCATATCTACACTTAAATGCTCTTCACTAAAATCAAAGGCATCAAAAGCCAGACCTGCGCCCCAGGTATTATCCAGCGCAGTAAGAATATTGTGTGCCTGAGCTTTTTTCACTAAACCAGCCAGATCCGGAAATTCCAAGGTGACTGAGCCAGCAGCCTCGAGCCAGATCAGTTTGGCTTTATCTGTAGGCTGAAACGTATCAAGCTCTATGGGATTGTAGACTTTAACTGTAATTCCATAACGCTTTTCCAGATTGCGTAAATGCTCCATGTTTGGACCATAGATATTGTCAGCCACCCAAACCTCATCGCCTTGACTTAAAAAGCAAGAATTCACGAGATTAATCGCGGATAAACCACTCGGTGCGAGCAAGTGATATAAACCACCTTCGAGTTGTGCAATGTTGTCCCCCAGAGTAAAGGTTGTAGGCGTGCCATGCGTGCCATAACTATAGTCATAGCCATCGGTCCAATGGCGATTAAACAGGGCATCGGTATTGTTAAAGATAATGGTCGATGCACGATAGAGGGGAGGCTGAATAGTAGAAATCGCTTGAGGAGCCTTTCGTGGTGCATGAATCAGGCGAGTTTGAGAGTCTTGTTTCACGTGAATGCGCTCAAATGTAATCAAATATTACTCTAGCTTAAGAGAATCTGTGACTCACTGCCAGTTACGTTGTGAATTGTTTAAAAACAACAAGTCTTATAAAAAGTTGGCTTCATTTTTGCAAAACCTAAATTTATATAGCTAAAAAAATAGGTTGAGGAGCATGAAGTCGCATTTAAAAGTGCATTATTTTCAGCATACTGCTGGTGAAGGTTTTGGTAGTTGTTATGAATTTTTAAAGCAGCATCAGGCGCAAATTACCGCGACTGAATTTTTTGCTTTACCCGTCGATCGACCGCTGGAGATCGAGGCGCTGCCTGCAGTGGAAGAGGTGGATTTGCTGATCATTATGGGGGGAACCATGAGTGTGAATGATGAAGCGAATTTCCCCTGGTTAAGAATAGAAAAACGCTGGTTGCGTCGCTATCTTTCGCATGGCAAACCGGCAATTGGCCTGTGTCTGGGTGGGCAATTGATTGCAAATGCTTTAGGTGCAGGTGTTAGTCGCAATCCAGAACAGGAATTGGGGTGGACCACGGTGCACAGAGTGACGAATCTACCAGAGACGTGTTTTAGCTTGCCGGAGCAATTTAATATTCTGCAATGGCACAATGAAACATTTGAATTGCCCAAAGGTGCAGTCCATCTGGCAGAAAATGAAGCCTGTCGTAATCAGATGTATCAGTTGGGCAGAAATGTATTGGGCTTCCAGTTTCATCCTGAAATTACCCCAGAAACCCTGGCATTGTTTTTGGAAAATGAAGAAGAGCTTGCGCAATTTTCAGGAAAATATGTGCAAAATTTATTTGAATTAAAAAAAACCACGAAGCAAAAATTTATTGAAGGAAATCAGATGTTAAATCGTGCTATAGAATATGTTTTGGCGAAAACTGCCTAATATTTAAACAATAAACTATTGTTTTAAGTCATAAATTGAAAACTTGGATAAAACCATAAAAGAGATTTGCTTATGCATTAAACAATGGCTATAATAAGCGACCCTTCAATAGGAAGGGGGTTAACTGCGAATAAAGTAGTTAACTATCGTTACAGTCGTGGCATCGATCATGACCTTAGTGATATTTCACTGCTCTTGACACTTGCCCATATAAAGTGGGGTGAGATGCGTCAAGAGTGATTCTTTATATATTTGGCTTGGAGTTTACTGGTATGTCTAACCAGAGAATTCGTATCCGTCTTAAGTCTTTTGATCATCGCTTGATTGATCAATCAGCTCAAGAAATCGTAGAAACCGCAAAACGTACTGGCGCACAAGTGTGTGGTCCAATTCCAATGCCAACACGCATTGAACGTTTTAACGTTTTAACATCACCACACGTAAACAAAGATGCGCGTGACCAGTACGAAATCCGTACTTACAAGCGTTTGATCGACATCGTTCAACCTACAGACAAAACTGTAGATGCATTGATGAAGTTAGATCTTGCAGCTGGTGTTGATGTTCAGATCGCATTGGGTTAAGGCTTTCGGGTTAATTAACACTCTAAGTTAATTAGGCCGCTTTTTTAGAGGTTTATGCACATGGCTATTGGTTTAGTCGGTCGCAAGTGCGGTATGACACGTATCTTTACAGATGCTGGTGTTTCTGTGCCTGTTACAGTGATTGAGGTTGATCCTAACCGCATCACTCAAATCAAAACGCTTGAAACTGATGGTTATCAAGCGATTCAAATCACTACTGGTGAACGTCGCGAATCTCGCGTAACTAACGCTCAGAAAGGTCACTTCGCGAAAGCGGGTGTTGCAGCTGGTCGTCTAGTTCAAGAATTCCGTGCTACAGAAGCTGATCTTGAAGGTCGTGAAGTTGGTGGTACGCTTACCGTTGAATTGTTCCAAGTTGGTCAAGTTGTTGACGTAACTGGTCAATCTAAAGGTAAAGGTTTCCAAGGTGGTGTTAAGCGTTGGAACTTCCGTACGCAAGATGCAACTCACGGTAACTCAGTTTCTCACCGTGTTTTAGGTTCTACTGGTCAAAACCAGACTCCTGGTCGCGTATTCAAAGGCAAAAAAATGGCTGGCCATTTAGGTGCTGAACGCGTAACTACACAGGGTCTTGAGATCGTTGCTATCGACACAGAACGTTCAGTTCTAGTTGTTAAAGGCGCGGTTCCTGGTGCTACTGGTGGCGACGTAATCGTTCGTCCTACGATCAAGGCCTGAGGGGAAATAACGTGAATTTAAATACTGTTTCCGGCTCTGCTGTTGAATTATCAGAAGTTGCGTTCGGTCGTGAATTTAATGAAGCTCTTGTTCACCAAGTGGTTACAGCTTATTTAGCTGGTGGCCGTCAAGGTTCAAAAGCTCAGAAATCACGTGCAGACGTTTCTGGTGGTGGTCGCAAGCCATTCCGTCAAAAAGGTACTGGCCGCGCTCGTGCTGGTTCTATTCGTAGCCCAATCTGGGTTGGCGGTGGTAAAACTTTTGCTGCTCGTCCACAAGACTGGTCTCAAAAAGTAAACCGTAAAATGTACCGCGGTGCTATGCAATGCATCCTAGCTGAACTTGTTCGTCAAGATCGCCTAGTTTTAGTTGAAGAGTTTGCTGTTGCAGCTCCAAAAACTAAAGAATTGCTTGCAAAACTTAACGACTTGAATGCGACTCGCGCATTGATCGTTACTGATGCTGTTGATGAGAACCTGTATCTTGCTGCGCGCAACATTCCACACGTTGATGTGGTTGATGCTGCTGCAATCGATCCGGTTAGCTTGATTGCGTTCGACAAAGTTGTTATGTCTGTAGCTGCTGCTAAGAAAATTGAGGTAGAACTCGGATGAACAACGAACGTATCTATCAAGTCCTGCAAGGACCTGTATTCTCAGAAAAAGCACAAGTTTTAGGTGAAACTGCTGGTGTTCAAGTGTTTAAAGTTGCATTAAATGCAAACAAGCTTGAAATCAAAAAAGCAGTGGAACAACTCTTTGGTGTGGAAGTTGTTAAAGTTAACACGACTATCACTAAAGGTAAGTCTAAACGCTTTGGTAAAACATTAGGACGTCGTTCTGATGTTAAAAAAGCATACGTCACCCTGAAAGCTGGCCAAGATGTTGAAATGGCTGACTTGGGCGATACCGCTGAAAGCACAGCGGAATAAGGACGAGAATTATGCCTATTCAAAAATGTAAGCCAACGTCTCCAGGACGTCGCTTTGTAGAGAAAGTGGTTCACGATCACCTTCACAAAGGCGCACCATACTCTCCGTTGGTTGAAGCTAAAAAACGTACTGGCGGCCGTAATAACAACGGTCACATCACGACTCGTCACGTTGGTGGCGGTCACAAGCAGCACTACCGTCTAGTTGACTTCAAACGTAACAAAGATGGTATTCCTGCAACTGTAGAGCGTATCGAATACGATCCTAACCGTACTGCACACATTGCGCTTGTATTGTATGCTGATGGTGAGCGTCGTTATATCATCGCTCCTAAAGGCCTTCGCGCTGGCGATAAAGTACAGTCTGGTAACGATGCTCCAATTCGTCCAGGTAACTGCTTGCCGCTTCGCAACATGCCTATCGGTTCTACTCTTCACAACATCGAACTTAAAATCGGTAAAGGCGCGCAGTTAGCTCGTTCAGCTGGTACTTCAGTTCAGCTGTTGGGTCGTGACGGTTCTTACGCTATCGTTCGTCTGCGTTCAGGCGAGATGCGTAAAATTCACGTTGAATGCCGTGCTGTGTTAGGTGAAGTATCTAACTCAGAAAGCAACCTTCGTTCACTAGGTAAAGCTGGTGCATCACGCTGGCGTGGTGTTCGTCCTACCGTTCGTGGTATGGCGATGAACCCAGTTGACCATCCACATGGTGGTGGTGAAGGGCGTAACAAAGGTATTCAACCTGTAAGCCCATGGGGTCAAAAAGCTAAAGGGTACAAGACACGTACCAATAAGCGTACGACTAAGATGATTATTCGCGACCGTCGCGTTAAGTAACAAGTAAAGGAATCTGACAATGCCTCGTTCTCTGAAAAAAGGCCCATTCGTCGATGCGCACTTGTTCGCTAAGGTTGAAGCGGCTATCGCGGCTAATAACCGTAAGCCGATCAAAACTTGGTCGCGTCGTTCGATGATCCTCCCGGATTTTGTTGGTTTAACAATTTCTGTACACAATGGCCGTAACCACGTTCCTGTGATCGTTTCTGAGCACATGGTTGGTCACAAGCTTGGTGAATTTGCACCAACTCGTACCTATCGCGGTCACGGTGTTGACAAGAAATCTAAACGTTAATGGGTGCTATGATGGAAGTAACTGCTAAATTACGCGGTGCCGCTATCTCGGCACAAAAAGCTCGTTTGGTTGCAGATCTTATCCGCGGCAAATCTGTTGCGCACGCTCTTAACATCCTTAACTTCAGCAACAAAAAAGCTGCAGTTCTAGTTAAGAAAGCGTTGGAATCTGCGATTGCAAACGCTGAACACAATAACAGTTTAGATGTAGACGACCTTAAAGTTTCTACGATCTACGTTGATGAAGGCATGAGCCTGAAACGTATTATGCCACGTGCTAAAGGCCGTGCAGATCGTATTACTAAGCGTACTTGTCACATCACCGTTAAGGTAGGGGTTTGATATGGGTCAGAAGGTTCATCCAATCGGTATCCGCCTAGGTGTTGTGAAACGTCATAACGCTAACTGGTATGCGAATCCGAAACAATACGCTGAATACTTGCTTAAAGATCTTCAAGTTCGTGAGTTTTTGATCAAAAAACTTAAAAACGCGATGATCAGCAACATTCTTATCGAACGCCCTACAGGCGCTGCTAAAGTAACTATTAGCACTGCTCGTCCTGGTATCGTAATCGGTAAAAAAGGCGAAGATATTGAGAAACTACAACGCGAATTAACATCTATCATGGGTGTTCCTGCGCAAGTAAGTATCAATGAAATTGATCGTCCAGACTTAGACGCGCGTCTAGTTGCTGAAGCTATCGCTTCTCAATTAGAAAAACGTGTAATGTTCCGTCGTGCTATGAAGCGTGCGGTTCAAAACACAATGCGTGCTGGTGCTAAAGGTATCAAAGTAGAAGTTTCAGGCCGTTTAGGTGGTGCTGAGATTGCTCGTACTGAGTGGTATCGTGAAGGTCGTGTACCTCTACATACGCTTCGTGCAGATATCGACTATGCGACTATGCGTGCTGAGACTACTTACGGTACGATCGGTGTTAAAGTTTGGATCTTCCGTGGTGAGATCTTGGGCGGCATGAAACAAGTCATGAACCCAGCTCCAGCTGAAGAGCGTCCAGCTAAACGCGGTCGTGGTCGTGGTGAAGGTCAAGAGCGTCGTGGTCGTCGCAATGATCGTTCTGCTGAAAAAGGAGAATAATCCATGTTGCAACCTAAGCGTACTAAATTCCGTAAAGTGCAGAAAGGCCGTAACACTGGTCTAGCACACCGCGGTAGCACAGTATCTTTCGGTACTATTGCACTTAAATCAGTTGAACGTGGTCAAATGACTGCGCGTCAAATTGAAGCAGCGCGTCGTACAATTAGCCGTCGTATTAAGCGTGGTGGTAAGATCTTTATCCGTGTATTCCCGGACAAGCCGATTACTTCTAAGCCTCTTGAAGTGCGTATGGGTAAAGGTAAAGGTTCTGTGGAATATTGGGTTTGCCAAATCAAACCAGGTAAAGTCTTGTACGAAATTGATGGTGTTAACGAAGAATTGGCTCGCGAAGCGTTTACGCTTGCAGCAGCTAAGCTTCCGTTTAAAACCGCTATCGTGACTCGGACGGTAATGTAATGAAAACTAAAGATCTACGTGAAAAGTCGGTAGAAGAGTTGACAGCTTTGCTTGATGAGCAACAGCTTAACCAATTCCGTCTTCGTATGGCGAAAGCAACTGGTCAATTGGGTAAATCGCATGAAGTTGCACTTACTCGTCAGACTATTGCTCGTATTAAGACCCTCCTTACCGAAAAACAGGGGAACGGACAATGAGTGATAAAACAGTCCGCACGTTAACTGGCAAAGTTGTAAGCGACAAGATGGATAAATCTATCGTTGTTCTTATTGAACGCCAAGTTCAACACCCGTTGTATGGCAAATTAATCCGCCGTTCAACAAAATTACATGCTCATGATGAGAACAACACAGCAAAAGCTGGTGATGTTGTAACCATTAAAGAAAGCCGCCCAATTTCTAAAACTAAGTCTTGGACTCTAGTTGAAGTTGTTGAAGCAGCTGCTGAGTAATTAACGTTCTTGTTGCATCATCGGTCAATTTCGAGTACTCTTTGAGCCTTTCGAAATTTCGACCGGTGTTGCTCGGTTTTGGAGTAGGGCAATGATTCAGACCGAAACTATGCTCGACGTAGCAGACAACAGTGGTGCACGCCGCGTACAATGTATTAAAGTACTTGGTGGCTCGCATCGTCGTTATGCTTCTGTTGGCGACATTATTAAAGTTACTGTAAAAGAAGCAATTCCACGCGCACGTGTTAAAAAAGGTGACGTGATGAATGCGGTTGTGGTTCGTACAAAATTCGGTATCCGTCGTGCAGACGGTTCAGTGATTCGTTTCGACGATAACGCTGCTGTTATTTTGAACAACAACAAAGCGCCGATTGCAACTCGTATTTTCGGACCAGTGACTCGTGAACTTCGTACTGAACAGTTCATGAAAATTATTTCATTGGCTCCTGAAGTTCTATAAGAGGCGATCATGGCTAAGATTAAAAAAGGCGATCAAGTAATTGTGATCGCAGGTAAAGAAAAAGGCAAACAGGGTACTGTTCTGTCTGTTTCTAATGACCGTGTTAAGGTTGAAGGCCTTAACTTGGTGAAGAAGCATCAGAAGCCGAACCGTGCTACAGGCGCTGAAGGTAGCGTTGTAACTCAGGAAGCTTCGCTTCATATTTCAAACGTGGCAGTTTTTAATGCTACAACCCAAAAGGCTGACCGTGTTGGTTACCAAGTGATTGATGGCGTGAAAACTCGCGTATTCAAATCAAATGGTGAATCAGTGGCGGTAGCGAAGTAATAGGTTGATATAGGCCATGGCCAGACTTAAAACACGTTACAACGACGAACTTAAAGCTCAATTACAAGAAGTATTGGGTGTTAAGAATGTGATGGAGATTCCTCGCATCACTAAAATCACGATCAACATGGGTGTTGGCGCAGCTGCTGCTGACAAAAAACTCCTTGATGGTGCTCTTTCAGATATGCAAGCTATCGCTGGTCAAAAACCAGTACTTACGTTAGCTCGTAAATCAATCGCTGGTTTTAAAATCCGTGATGGTTGGCCGATCGGTTGTAAAGTTACTTTACGCGGCGAACGTATGTACGAATTCTTGGACCGTTTGATCTCGATTGCGATCCCTCGTATCCGTGACTTCCGTGGTTTCTCTGCGAAATCATTCGACGGTCGTGGTAACTACTCAATGGGTCTTAAGGAGCAAATCATGTTCCCTGAAATCGATTTTGACAAGATTGATCGTATTCGTGGTATGGATATTACCATTACTACGACTGCTCGCACCGATGACGAAGGCCGTGCGCTTATGCGTGCATTCGGCTTCCCGTTCAAATAAGAGGTCGATATGGCTAAGAAAGGTATGATTAATCGCGAATTGAAACGCGAAGCTACTGTTGCTAAATACGCTGCAAAACGTGCTGAATTAAAAGCTGTTATTGCAAACGTAAATGCATCAGACGAAGAACGTTTCGAAGCGATGATGAAATTACAAGCATTACCACGTAATGCATCTCCAGTACGTCTACGTAACCGTTGTGGTTTAACTGGTCGTCCTCATGGTTACTTCCGTAAGTTCGGTTTAAGCCGTAACAAATTACGTGAAACAGTAATGCAAGGTGATGTACCTGGCGTTGTTAAGGCAAGCTGGTAAGGAGCACTATAGATGAGTATGCAAGATACCGTTGCCGACATGCTAACACGTGTTCGTAACGCACAAATGGCAAAGAAACAAACTGTTTCTATGCCTAATTCTAAGTTGAAGGTAGCAATTGCTAACTTACTTCAACAAGAAGGTTATATTTCAAACGTAGAAGTTGCGGATGCTGAAGGCAAACCAACTCTTACTTTGACTTTAAAGTATTTCGAAGGCAAACCAGTTATCGAAACTGTGAAGCGCGTAAGCCGTCCAGGTCTACGTCAGTATCGCGGTAAAGATGCACTTCCTAGCGTTAAGCAAGGTTTAGGTATTGCAATTGTTTCTACAAGCAAAGGCATCATGACTGATCGCGCTGCACGTGCTGCAGGCGTTGGTGGTGAAGTTATTGCTTTTGTTTCTTAATAGGTGATTCCTCATGTCTCGTGTGGCTAAAGCCCCAGTAACTGTACCTAACGGTGTAACAGTTACTCAGAACGGCCGGCAGGTCGAAGTGAAAGGCACTAAAGGTACATTGTCTTTCAACCTGCATGCGCTGGTCGAGCTTAAACAGGAAGACGGTATTCTAGCTATTGCTCCAGTACAAGAGTCGAAAGACGCTTGGATGCAAGCTGGTACTGCTCGCGCTGTGCTTAACAACCTTGTAAAAGGTGTTAGCGAAGGTTTCGAACGTAAGTTACAGCTTATCGGTGTTGGTTATAAAGCTGCGGTTAAAGGTGACGTTGTTCATCTTAACCTTGGTTTCTCTCATCCGATCGATTATGCACTTCCTGCAGGTGTAACTGCTGAAACTCCAACTGCAACTGAAATCATTCTTAAATCTGCTGATAAAGCAGCTTTAGGACAGGTTGCTGCAGATATCCGTGGTTACCGTCCACCAGAGCCATATAAAGGCAAAGGTGTTCGTTATTCTGACGAAGTTGTACTTCGTAAAGAAGCTAAGAAGAAATAAGGCGCGAGGTTCTTATGAACGAAAAGAAACAATCCCGTTTGCGTCGTGCGAAAAGCACACGCTTGCACATCCGTGCATTGGGTGCGACTCGTTTGTGTGTAAACCGCACTCCGCGTCACATCTATGCTCAAGTTATCTCTGCAGATGGTGGCAAAGTATTAGCGCAAGCTTCTACTTTAGACACTACTCTACGTGCGGGTACAACTGGTAACGTTGAAGCAGCTCAAAAAGTAGGTGCTTTAATCGCAGAACGCGCTAAAGCAGCTGGTGTTACTAAAGTTGCATTTGACCGTTCTGGTTTTAAATATCATGGTCGTATCAAAGCCTTGGCTGATGCTGCTCGTGAAAACGGCTTGGAGTTCTAATCATGGCTAAAGTTGAACAAAACGAAGGTCTTGTTGAAAAGCTGGTTGCCGTTGATCGTGTAGCCAAAGTTGTTAAGGGTGGTCGTATCTTCTCTTTCACAGCATTAACTGTTGTGGGTGATGGTAATGGTCGCGTAGGTTTTGGTCGTGGTAAAGCACGTGAAGTTCCAGCTGCTATCTCTAAAGCACTTGAAGCTGCTCGTCGCAATATGATTACTGTTGACCTTGTTGATGGTACGTTACAGCACCCAATTCATGCACGTCACGGCGCTAGCCGCGTATTCATGCAGCCTGCCTCTGAAGGTACAGGTGTAATTGCTGGTGGCGCTATGCGTGCAGTTCTAGAAGCTGTAGGCGTACGTAACGTGTTGACTAAATGCCGTGGTTCTACTAACGCTGCTAACGTAGTAAACGCAACTTTCAATGGTTTGCGTGATATGACTACTCCTGAAAAGGTTGCTGCGAAACGTGGTCTTTCAGTAGAACAAATTCAAGGGTAATCAATCATGAAAACGATTAAAGTTACCCAGACTAAATCTGCATCGCACCGCTTGAAAAATCACAAGCTTAGCCTGCAAGGTTTAGGTCTGCGTCGTATTGGTCATACTGTAGAAGTGTTAGACACACCTTCTAACCGTGGTATGATCAACCAAGTCTACTATATGGTTAGTGTAGAGGAATAAGCCATGACTCTGCGTTTAAATACAATTGCACCTGCAGAAGGTGCTAAACGTGATAACCTTCGTTTAGGCCGTGGTATCGGTTCTGGCGTTGGTAAGACCGGTGGCCGTGGTGTCAAAGGTCAAAACTCACGTAAGAGCGGTGGTACTCGTCCAGGTTTCGAAGGCGGTCAAACAGCACTTTACCGTCGTTTGCCTAAATTCGGCTTCACTAGCCAATTGGCTTTGAAAACTGCTGAAGTACGTTTATCTGAGCTTGCTAAAGTTGAAGGCGACATCGTGTCTCTTGAAACTTTAAAAGCTGCGAACGTTGTACGTAAAGACATGATCCGTGCTCGTATCGTACTTTCTGGTGAAATTACTCGTGCATTCACTGTTCAAGGTGTTGCATTGACTAAAGGCGCTAAAGCTGCTGTTGAAGCTGCTGGCGGCAAAGTCGAGGAGTAATCCCCAGTGTCTATGACTCCTAGTTCTTCAGGTCATGTCAACATGATGAAAGGCCAACCATTTCATGTGAAATACCGTGAAATTATTCGTCGAATGATGTTTCTCATTGGTGCGTTGTTGGTGTTTCGACTAGGAGCGCATATTCCAGTACCAGGCATCAATAATGCTGCGTTAGAAAACTTGTTTAATGCAAACCAAGGTACCATCCTTGGTTTGTTTAACATGTTTTCTGGTGGTGCATTAGAACGAATGTCTATTCTTGCTCTCGGGATCATGCCATACATCTCTGCGTCGATTATCGTGCAGTTGATGTCAACTGTGGTTCCTTCGCTGGAAGCTTTAAAGAAAGAAGGCGAGCAAGGCAAACGTAAAATTAATCAATACACACGACAAGGTACATTATTCTTAGCGCTGGTACAGGCGATAGGTATGTGTGCAGGCCTGATCAGTCAGGGGATTACCCTGAATACTGGTTTGGCTTTTTATGTTCCTGCAGTAACCTCACTGGTTGCGGGGACCATGTTCTTGATGTGGTTGGGTGAACAGATTACCGAGCGTGGGGTGGGAAATGGTATTTCCATGATCATCTTCGCGGGTATTGTTGCCGGATTGCCTAATCTGATTATGCAATCTTTCTCCTCTGTAGATAATGGCCAGACCAGCCTGATTGGCTTGGTAATTTTTGGTTTGTTATCTCTGGGTGTTTTGGCAGCGATCGTGTTTATCGAGAAAGCGCAGCGTCGTATTCCGGTAAACTACGCTCAAAAACAACAAGGTCGTCGTGTATTTACTGCACAGCAGACACATTTGCCATTAAAAATTAATATGGCGGGTGTGATTCCGGCAATTTTTGCCAGCTCATTACTTTTGTTCCCTGCGAGCTTAGGTCAGTGGGTGGGTAGTGCAGATCCAAATGCTGGATTTATTAAGCGTAGCCTGCAAGATGTAGCATTGGTATTGTCGCCTGGTCAGCCGTTGTATTTGGTGCTCTTTGGTGCGTTAATTATCTTTTTCTGTTACTTCTATACAGCACTGGTATTTAGTCCTAAAGAAGTGTCAGAGAACTTGAAACGCAGCGGAGCTTACGTGCCTGGTATACGTCCAGGTGAGCAAACTGCTCGTTACTTAGATCATATTCTCAATCGTTTGACATTTATTGGCGCGATTTACATCGCAGTCATTTGTTTGATGCCGATGGTATTGCAAAGTTCATTTGGTATTCCATTCTATTTGGGTGGTACCTCTTTGCTGATTGTTGTGGTGGTAGTGATGGACTTTATGGCTCAGCTGCAATCACACCTCACTTCGCACCAATACGATAATCAAACGTTAATGAGAAAAACGACTGCTCATCCTAAGGGATAAGCGCACTTGAGGTTTCATCATGAAAGTACAAGCTTCTGTTAAGAAAATTTGTGGTAGCTGTAAAGTTATCCGTCGTAATGGGGTTATCCGCGTAATTTGTAGCGCAGAACCTCGTCATAAGCAGCGTCAAGGTTAATCTGATTAAGACCTGTTGATTTCTGTAGGCGAATTAGGTTATTATCCGCCCCTCAAGATTTTTGTGGGGCGGTTGATTATCTACTGCCTTTTTGGAGAAAATTGAATGGCTCGTATTGCCGGTGTAAACATTCCGGATAACAAGCACGCTGTTATCTCTCTAACGTATATCTTTGGTATTGGTCGCCATACTTCAAAAGCTATCTTAGCTGCTGCTGGTATTGCTCCAACTACTAAGATCCGTGAATTAGATGACGCTCAGCTTGATGCGATTCGTGCAGAAGTTGCTAAGGTTCCGACCGAAGGTGATTTACGTCGCGAAATTTCCATGAACATTAAACGTTTAATGGATTTAGGCTGCTACCGCGGTCTTCGTCATCGTCGCAGCTTGCCTGTCCGCGGTCAACGCACCAAAACTAACGCTCGTACCCGTAAAGGTCCGCGCAAACCTATTAAGAAATAAGATTTCTGGAAGCTAAAAGATGGCTAAAGATACTCGCGCACGCAAGAAGGTCACTCGTACCGTCTCTGAAGGTGTCGCACACATTCACGCTTCTTTTAATAACACCATTGTGACTATTACCGATCGTCAAGGTAATGCACTGGCTTGGGCCACTTCAGGTGGACAAGGCTTCCGTGGATCACGTAAATCAACTCCGTTCGCTGCTCAGGTAGCTGCTGAAGTTGCTGGTAAAGCTGCTTTAGACTACGGTTTGAAAAACTTGGACGTCCTTGTAAAAGGTCCTGGTCCTGGTCGTGAATCTGCGGTTCGTGCTTTAGGTGCAGTGGGTTATAAAATTAACAGCATTACCGATGTGACGCCAATCCCGCACAACGGTTGCCGTCCACCTAAAAAACGTCGCGTGTAAGGAGAAACATTCATGGCTCGTTATATTGGTCCAAAATGCAAACTCTCTCGTCGCGAAGGGACAGACCTGCAACTTAAATCAGGCGTTAAACCGTTTGATGTTAAGACAAAAAAACATGCGAAAGTTCCTGGCCAACACGGCGGGGCTCGTGGTGGTAAACAATCTGAGTACTCACTACAATTACGTGAAAAACAAAAAGTACGTCGCATGTACGGTGTTTTAGAGCGTCAATTTAGTAACTACTATAAAGAAGCTGCTCGTGTTAAAGGCGCAACTGGTGAAAACCTGTTGAAGCTACTTGAAAGCCGTCTTGATAACGTTGTTTATCGTATGGGTTTCGGTTCTACTCGTGCAGAAGCTCGTCAGTTAGTATCTCACCGTAGCATCACTTTGAATGGCCGTCGTGTTAACATTGCGTCTATCCAAGTTAAAGCGGGTGATGTGATCGCAGTTCACGAAGGCGCTAAGCAACAATTACGTATCAAAAACGCAATTGAGTTAGCTACTCAACGTGGCATGCCTTCTTGGATGGAAATTGACCATTCTAAATTAGAAGGTACGTTCAAAGCTGCACCGGATCGTTCTGATTTACCTGCTGAAATCAACGAAAGCTTGATTGTAGAATTGTATTCTAAATAATCCTTGAGGAAGCAATATGACGCGTACTGCAAATGAGTTTCTAACTCCGCAAGCGATCAAGGTCGAAGCGGCAAGCGGGACCTCGGCAAAAGTTATTCTAGAACCATTAGAGCGTGGCTTTGGTCATACTCTTGGTAATGCTTTACGTCGCATCCTTCTTTCTTCTCTACCTGGCGCAGCTGTGGTAGAAGTTGAGATTGAAGGGGTCGAGCACGAGTACAGTACTTTGGAAGGCTTGCAGCAGGACATCGTCGAGCTCTTGCTGAACCTAAAAGGATTGTCGATTAAGCTGTTCGATCAAAATGAAGCTTATTTAACATTAGAGAAACAAGGTGCAGGCGACGTAACTGCGGCTGACCTTCGTTTACCTCATAATGTTGAAGTGGTTAACCCTGAACATTTGATCGGTACTTTAAGTGCCTCAGGCTCATTGAAAATGCGTCTGAAAGTGGCTCAAGGTCGTGGCTACGAGACTTCTGATTCACGCTTCCCTGAAGGCGAAACTCGCCCAGTGGGTCGCTTGCAGTTAGATGCGTCTTACAGCCCAATCAAACGTGTTTCATACACCGTGGAAAACGCGCGTGTAGAACAACGTACTGACCTTGATAAACTGATCATTGATCTTGAAACTAACGGTACTGTAGATCCTGAAGAAGCGATCCGCAAAGCTGCAACTATTTTGCAGCAACAAATTGCGATCTTCGTTGACCTTCAGAAAGATCAAGCACCTGTTGCTCAAGAGCCTCGTGAAGAAGTTGACCCAATCTTGCTTCGCCCAGTAGATGATCTAGAGCTAACTGTTCGTTCTGCTAACTGTTTGAAAGCAGAAAACATTTACTACATTGGTGATCTTGTACAGCGTACCGAAGTTGAGTTGCTTAAAACTCCTAACTTGGGTAAAAAATCGCTTACTGAGATCAAAGATGTTCTGGCTTCTAAAGGCTTACAACTCGGCATGCGTTTAGAGAACTGGCCACCGGCTAGTCTCCGTATGGACGATCGTTTCGCCTATCGTAGCCGTTAATTAAGTAGGACTATCACCATGCGTCATCGTAATAGTGGTGTGAAATTAGGCCGTACAAGCAGTCATCGTAAAGCGATGTTCCAAAACATGGCTAACTCTTTGTTCGAGCACGAGTTGATCAAAACAACTGTGCCTAAAGCAAAAGAGTTACGTCGTGTAGCTGAGCCTTTAATCACTTTAGCTAAAAACGATACAGTAGCAAACCGTCGTTTGGCGTTTGCTCGTACTCGTTCAGCAGCAACTGTTGGTAAATTATTTACCGTTCTTGGCCCTCGTTACAAAGAGCGTAACGGCGGTTATCTACGTGTTCTTAAAGCGGGCTTCCGTGCAGGTGATGCTGCACCGATGGCTTACGTTGAGCTAGTAGATCGCGAAGTTAACTAATTTCGTGAAGAATAACGCAAGTTGTTCGAAAAGGTCGGTTGAATAAACCGGCCTTTTTTAATGCCTGTATATTTTAATTTAAAGTGATTGAGTTTCAGATAACTGATCTGGCCTCAAAAGATAAAAAAATAGTGGCTTTTTAATGAACTTGACATTGTGTATTGTCAGTTTTGTGATTTAATAAAAACAGATAGCATCGCTTAGGTAAAAGAACAAGATGGAAAAGCAGGTAGATATTTTAATCGTGGGTGCGGGGATCTCGGGGATTGGTCTGGCAGCGCATCTTTCTAAACATTGTCCGCAACGCTCTTTTGAGATTATTGAACGCCGTGAAAGTATTGGTGGAACTTGGGACCTGTTTAAATATCCGGGAATCCGTTCTGATTCGGATATGTCGACTTTTGGTTTTAATTTCAAACCCTGGAAGAAAGAAAGCGTGCTTGCCGATGGCGCATCCATCAAAAATTATCTGACTGAAGTGGTGGATGAGTTTAAGCTACAGCCGAAAATCCATTTTCAGCATCGGGTCTTAAGTGCCAATTATGATTCTACAACCTGCAAATGGTCAGTAGAGATCGAGGATGCACACGGTAAGAAGCAGATCTGGATCGCCAACTTTGTACTCGGTTGTACCGGTTATTATAATTATGATCAGGGTTTTCAGCCGGAGTTTCCAAATCAAGATGCATTCAAAGGTAAATTTATTCATCCGCAACATTGGCCGGAAAATTTAAACTATAAAGGCAAAAAAGTGGTCATCATTGGCAGTGGTGCGACCGCGATTACCTTGGTTCCTGCGATGGTGAAAGGTGGAGCAGGGCATGTCACCATGTTGCAACGTTCCCCAACTTATATTGCTTCTGTACCCTCGGTCGATTTTATTTATTCAAAAATGCGTAAATATCTGCCCGAGGAGGTCGCTTACAAGCTGACACGTGCGCGTAATATCGGCATGCAGCGCGGGATTTATGCTTTGGCACAGAAACAGCCAAAATTATTAAAATCGCTTTTGCTTAAATCGGTGCAACTTCAGCTAAAAGGTAAAGTGGACATGAAGCACTTTACCCCGAATTATGAACCTTGGGATCAGCGTCTGTGTGTGGTGCCAGATGGGGATCTGTTTAAAATTTTACGTGAAGGGCAGGCATCAGTTGCAACGGATCAGATAGAAACCTTTACCGAAACGGGAATTCAGCTGAAATCAGGTCAACATCTGGATGCTGATATTATCGTCTCTGCCACCGGTCTGAATATTCAAATTCTTGGCGGGATTCAGGCGACGATGGATGGTCAGCCTATCGATACCTCACAGCATATGTTGTATAGAGGCATCATGGTCAGTGATATACCGAATATGGCGCTGATTATTGGCTATATCAATGCCTCCTGGACGCTTAAAGTCGACATTGCAGCTGAGTATATTTGCCGTCTGCTGAACTATATGGATCAGCAAGGTTATGCGCAGGTGATTGCTCAGGGAGATCAGAGTGAATTGCTTCAGGATACCGTCATGGGTAGTCTTAGTTCGGGTTATATTGCCCGAGCTGCAGACGTGATGCCAAAGCAGGGTAAACATGCTCCATGGAAAGTCAGCAATAATTATCTGGCAGACCGCAAGGAACTCAAGCAGGCTTCGTTTGAAGATGGGGTGCTGAAATTTAGAAAAAACAGCAATGCTTTAAAGCATAAACCGCGTTTGGTCTCTTAAATTTATATTTTTGCATACAGAAAAAGGAGTCCTGAGAGACTCCTTTTTTATGCATCCATTTTAAATTGAACGGGCGATGAGTTCTTTCATAATTTCATTGGTACCCGCATAAATCCGGTTGGCACGGTTGTCGATATAAGCCCGGGCAATTGGATATTCCAGCATATAACCATAACCACCATGCAGTTGCAGACATTCATCTACGACTTTGCTGTACATTTCTGAAATCTTGTATTTGGCCGCAGCAGCGGCATCTACGCCTAATTCGTGCTTGAGTTGCAGCTGCATACAGCGATCCAGATAAGCGCGGCACACATCGATCTCGGTACGTAGTTCTGCCAGTTTAAAGCGGGTATTTTGAAAATGGCTGATGCTCTTGCCAAAAGCCTGACGTTCCTTGGTATATTTTACTGTGTGGGCAAAAGCGGCTTCAGCACCTGCCTGACAGATAATCGCTACAATCAGGCGTTCCCAAGCTAGTTCTTTCATTAGCATCATGAAACCCATGCCTTCCGGACCGAGCAGGTTTTCTTTCGGAACCCGAACATTGTCAAAGAACAGTTCACAGGTATCTTGACCTTTCATGCCAATTTTATTCAGCGGCTTGCCTTTACTAAATCCAGCTTGGTCGGCTTCGACTATAATCAATGACAGATTGGCCGAACCTTTGTCATTATTGCCCGTTTTACATACCACAATCGTCATATCGCAAAGATAGCCATTGGTAATAAAAATCTTGGAACCATTAATCACATAGTCGTCGCCATCCAATACAGCAGATGTCCGCACTGCTTGCAGGTCAGAGCCAGTTCCCGGTTCGGTCATGGCGATTGCGGTGACGACCTCTCCAGACGCCATTTTCGGCAGCCATTGCTGTTTTTGAGCTTCACTGCCAAAGTTCAGCAGATAATTGGCGACGATATCCGAATGTAGCGAAAACCCAGTCGCTGAATCTCCGGCATAGGCCTGTTCCTCAATCAAAATCATGCTATACAACCGGTTTACGCCAGAGCCGCCATATTCCTCAGGCATGGTAGCGCAGAGCAATCCAAGCTCACCGGCTTTATTCCACAGCTCTCGATCTACATGCTGCTGGCTTTCATAACGCTCGGTATGTGGAATGACTTCTTTCTCATAAAATTTACGTACCGTCTCGCGAAAAGCCTCATGTTCGGCAGTAAAGAGTTGGCGCGGCAGCATCGGAGCGAGTGGGCGAATGGCTGCAGATTGCATCTTGTTATTCCTTATTTTGATCTGTTTGGTTTAACTTAGGCCATGCCAAGATCAGCAGCAATGAGCGGAATGTTCAAATGACTTCAATCTGCTGATGCTTTTGGTCATTTCTATGAAATCCCTCGAAATTCAGCCAGCGCTTCAGGTAAACTATTCGGGTTTATAACGAGTTGGGGAAATTCGATGACTGATGACATCAGCTTAGAAGAGCGCAAAGTGATTTATCGTGCGCGTCGTGGTCTAAAAGAACTGGATGTATATTTTGATCCCTACGTAAAAAACCATTACCTGAATGCTGAGCCTTTCGAAAAACAGATGTTTGCAGAGCTGGTTGAGCAGGAAGACCCGGATTTGCTGGACTGGTTTATGGAAGTGTCTGAGCCGCCGCGTCCTGAACTAAAAGATTTTATCAAGAAGCTTAAATTTTACGTTCATGGATAATCGTTGCTTTAAGCTGAAACGCAGTCTCTGTGCATTGGCGTTTCAGCTTTTTATTTTTGCACTGCTGATGTATCTGTTGTATCAGTTATTGCCGATTGCACTTTGGGCAGTGTGCGCTGTCATAGGCTTGGTGATTTATCAGCTGTTTTACCGCAAGACACCACAGATTGAGCAGTTTGAATATCTGGATGGACGTGAATGGTCATTGACTACCAAAGCACGACCGACCCGTCGGGTATGTATTAGTCACGTAATTGATCATCAGGCGTATATTGTGGTGTATTTTCAGCATGCCAAGGCGCGACCTTTATTGATCTGGTGTGATCAATTGCCCTTCAAACAATGGAAATCCTTAAAATTATTGACTAAATTAATTTAGTTGTAAAACAAACGCATTTTAATGATTTAATTAAAATGCTAATAAAACAAATATTTAGACCAAATTCCTATTTTTATTGTCAGACAGAAATCAAGGTTAATCCATGACTTAGAGAAATTGTCTGACAATTTATTCCCTATGTTTTATTTTTAGCCTGTACATTTAACTCCCCAACAGCAACTACGGGAGACCTTAATGGAATTTCCAGTATGGATGTTTCTGATCGTAGCGATTGTTTTAACGCTGGTGATCGGACGACTCGGGACAGTGTTGAAGGATAAATTTTCATCTTAATCAAGCAGGGTTTATTATTTTTCTGCTTGTACAGTTAATAAGTAGCATGTGCTGAACCGTCGCAATGCTACTTTTTTTTGCCCAAAATTTGGTATTCTTCTAAATACAGTCAATTGCAGCGCGGCTATTTAATGGCAAAGTGTCTCGTCTAAATTAGAGTAAATACTCTTTTATTCACAAAATGCTTCTGATATCTTTAGCAGAAAGATGGACATAATCACAATTATAGAGGACAGGAAAATGTCAGACGTCCGTAAAATATGCCAAGGTATGGCGACCATTGCAATAACAACAACAGTTTTGACGGGGTGTTCTCAGGTCATTAAAACCGGTGCCAATGTTGCACTGGGTTTCACCGAAAACCATATTGTACCGCCGATTTTAGCGATGGATGATGCTGAAATGGTGTGTAATTCAGGGAATTCTTTAACGCCGGCCATTATGGCGACCAAAGAAATGGGGGCGGATCCAACACGGGTGGCCGTGCTGATGTATTCGGCTGCCGGTATTTGTGCCGAGCAAAAAGCGCTGGAAGCCGAGTTACGCTATTTACGTGCTTCAAAAACCAATCAGGTGGCAGAAGCTCAAGATGCCCGAATCGAGCAGAAGCGCTGGGCGGCACTGGCAGCACAGCGTCAATATACCGGTTATCAACTGTTCCAGAGCCGTTATGAAAAGAAATACCAAAAAGCCCTGGGTGAAGAATGCCCACGCATGAACAGTGATATCGAGCAAACGGTTTATCTGTTGGGTATGCTCAGTGGCTTGCAGGCCATGACCAATGATATTAACTCGGGTGGTGCAGTGCATGTACCGAAAGATATTGCTGCCGTGGTCGAGCGTGGCATGGTGTGTCTGGATAACGCGAAATTCTGGGGTGCGCCGAATGCCACCCGTGCGGTGATCTGGACTTTGTTGCCAGGCGCAGGGGAAGGCAAGCCTGACCCTTACCAAACATTAAAACAATCTACACAAATTGGTGAGCAAAAAGGTGTACGTTTATCTCATGCCTTGTATGCCGTAGCGGCTCAGGCCAGTGGCGATGATGCCAAAGTTCGGGATGCCTTGAAAACCTTTGCTCAGGCCCGTACGGAGGAAAAACCGGTAAATCCGCAATTCAAGCTGATTGACAGCATGGCCGCGATTATGGTCAGTGGCATATCAGATCGTTACTGGACAGAAAATACTGGTATACGTAGTGGCGATGATGGCATGCAACGTTTCTGGGATGAATCCGACAGTTCTTCCGAGCTCGATGATCTGTTCAGTGCGGATCTGTAATGCAGATACTATGCATGAAGCTTCAGGGATGAAGTCAAATTAGATGGTCAGGGAGGACAACAGGCCGATGCTAGATCAACATTTTCGACGAAAAATTATTTTTCTAGCGGCTTTTGTCTCTCTCTCTGCATGTCTGCAAATTTTTCAGGATCATTTTATCTACTGGCAAGAGAGTCTGCTGGGTGAATTCTGGCGACTCTGGACAGCGCACTGGGTACATGTGAGCTGGATTCATTACTTTCTAAACATTCTCGCCTTTATCTGTTTACCTTTCATTTTTCCACGCGCTACCGTCTGGCATTTCTGTGCCATTTTGCTGATCTTGCCACCGTTGATCAGTTTAAGCTTTTATTTTTTCTTACCCAATATTGAAGCCTATGCTGGCCTGTCGGGCGTGCTGCATGGTGCCTATGTCGCCGTAGCCTGTGTACATTTGCTGTATAAGCGGGAACGCGGCTTTGCGGCGCTGGTATTATTTTTGATTTTTGCCAAACTGGTCTGGGAAAACACCATTGGCAATGTCGGAATGGCGCAGCTGATCGGTAGTCCGGTTTTGGTTGAGGCACATTTACTTGGGGTGATTTGGGGCGTGATTCTGGCGCTGATCTATATTGTGAGCAATTATTTTCGGGATAATTAAAGTGCAGAGATAAATAATTTACTTGGCAGAAAATACAAAAAGAAAATATAAATTGTCATTTTTATTGTGCCAATTTTCATGCAAAGTCAAAACATAGAATAAAGATCCTGACCTTTGAAAAGGAATTTTCTAGGCAGAAGGGAAGATCAGCGTCCTAGACCAAGCATCAGGCCGCTAAAATAAAAATAGGAATACACATGCAAAATAATGATCAAAACAGATCAGGATTAGGTCTGTTGCGTTATATATGGACAGAGTGGATCTCGACCTTCGTCGTGCTGGTTTTACTTTTGCTCACTTTGATTATTGGCACCGGGGAAATGATTCACGGCCAGTTGCTGCGTATGGGGGAGCGTATTTACGGCGATCCGGCAACAGGAATGCAATATTCATTTTTAAGGGCTGAGCCGACGCGTCCACAATGTGAACGCAATATTAATGTCGATCAACGCGTTCAGCAGCAGATAAAAGCCGATGCAGCCGATGATTATGCCGACTTCTTCGGGGTGCGTTCGGAAGCGGATGTCCGTGCTGCGGTGTTACAGGCACAGCAGGTCTGTGAAGAATCCTACCTGTTTTATGATAAAGCCATTCAACATGTGCAAGCACATCCAAGTATTCGGGCTTATCGGACCTTTGAAACTTCTTTCTTTGGCATCTTCAAGTTTGGTACGGAAAACCGGGCTTTGCTTCTGGTCATCATGGTGGTCTTTGCTGCGATCAGTGCCACTCTAAAAACCCATCATATTGGCTTGCGTAGCCCGAGCACGCGTATCGACTTTAAAGTTTATTCGGTCGCCATGCTGGTCGCTAATGCTTTCCTGGCATTTTCATCCTATAGCCAATATCAGTCCGTATTGAACTCGGGCGTGCCGATGGGGGAGATGAAATACATCTACTGGTTGTGGATGATTCTGTTCAGCGCACTCACCCTGATCAGCTTGTATCAGGTGATCAAACAACCAAAACCAACACGTGAGGGTGGCAGTTTTGGTCTGGCCTTTCTGAGTGTACCGCTATATGCCTATATGGCCATTACTACCGGGATAAACTTCACTTTCTTTATGGACTATCCAATGGGACAGGGGATTTACCTCGGTCAATTGGTGGAGTTTTCTAGTATCTTTCTGAATTTGGCCTTGTTTATCTGGGTCGGTATGTTGCTGAAACAGACCCGTGTCGTGGACATGTTCCTGAATATTCTGCGTCCATGGAATCTGGCCCCTGAAACCCTGACCTGGTTAATCTTGCTGGCAGCTGCATTACCGACCGCCTATACCGGAGCATCAGGGATTTTCGTAATTGCCGCAGGTGCGATTATTTACAAGGAAGTCTGGAATGCGGGCGGACGCCGTCAGTTTGCATTGGCCGCCACTGCAATGTCTGGTTCACTGGGCGTGGTTTTACGTCCTTGCTTGCTGATTGTCGTGGTGGCATCACTGAATAAAGAAGTGACCACCGACTTACTCTATCACTACGGGATTTATGTCTTCCTGCTCAGTTCGACTTTATTCCTGGTAATTTCCCTGTTCTTTGCAGAAAACAAATTCCGGATTGCTGCACCTATTGTGGCTGCTCCTCAATCCGGTCGCGCCTTCATTGCGATTATTCCATATATCGTGATTTTCATTCTGATCTGGTTATTCTATAAATATGCCTTGTCGACTGACCTGAATGAATTTACCGCACCAGTGATGATGCCAGTCATTCTGCTGATGATTGTCTTGTTCGACAAGTTGCGTCATGAACCTGCGCCGTTGCCGGCAGTGGGGCATTGGGATGAAACTTTGACCGCAACTTTAAACTCAAGATCGGCACCTGAACTGGCGACAGCCGGTGCCGCAGCCAATGCAGAATATCGTGAGGCTGAACATAGTGAACAACCAGGCAAAGAATTGGCTGTTGATCATACTGTGCAGCGTTCAAAAGCGACTGAAATTTTGCGTAATGTCGGTTTCTGGAAGTCTATGCATATTTCGACCAGTGAGACGGTGGGCCATATTGGTGCCTTGGTCATTCTGATGGCACTTTCGGTGAGTGTGGGTGGCTTGCTGGAACGTATTGAAATTATGGAAGCCTTCCCGACCGACATCAGCAGTACCATTCTGGTGATTTCCCTGATTGTCGGCTTGATGATTTTTGTCGGGATGATCATGGATCCATTTGGCGCGGTGATTCTGATCTCGGCGACCGTGGCTCCAGTGGCCTATCAATACGGCATTCATCCAGTACATTTCTGGATGATTACCCTGATTGGTTTTGAGCTGGGTTATGTGACGCCACCGGTTGCGCTAAATCATCTGCTGGCCAGACAGTCGATTGGCGATGCCGAAGTGGCCGAGGCGGATGCAGAAGTACGACACTTGTCTTTCTACTACCGTTATGAACGCTGGATTTTACCAGTGATAGTATTGCTGCCTGCGATGCTGATCATTGCCTATGTGCCTTATATCTTTAAGCTGTTCGGCTGGTATCAATAAGAAAAAAGCAATAAAAAAGCACTTTCGGGTGCTTTTTTATTTATTTGATTTAAATTCGTTAATCAAATTTTGGATGAATTCAGGCGTTTTTGCAGAATTGGACTACACAGTAGAATCGCACAGAAAATCAGCCCCAGCCCAATCAGGCTATAAAGGTCCGGAACTTCCTGCCAGAACAGAAAGCCCCACATGCCGGCAAAGAAAATCGCCACATAGTTGACCGGTCCAATCTATCCTGCCGGAGCCAGCTTGTAGGCATTTGACATAAACAATTGGCTGAAATTGGCCAGGATGCCGGCAGTAATCAGATAGCTGAGTTCTGTCAGGGTATAAGGTCGCCATAGCCAGAACATCGGAATCACTGAAATCAGGGTGCCAATAAAGCAGAAATAAAACACGATTTTTTCCGGAGACTCAGTTTTAGTCAGTGCCCGAACCGTGACAAAGGCCACCGCCGCCAGAAAGCTGGCACTCAAGCCAATGACCGACATCAGGTTAATTAGACCCGAATCTGGTTTGGCGACACAGAGTACGCCGATGAAACCAATCAGAGCTGCGGCTAACATGCTTGTGGTGATTTTTTCCTTGAGAAATAGCCAGGCAATCAAAGGAATAAAAATCGGGGAAGAGTAGGTAAAGACCATGGCATTGGAGAGTTTTAAATGCGCGATGGCATAGAAAAAGCCGTACATGGCAGTCAGGCCGACCACTGCGCGCCAAGTGTGCATCCATAGTTTTTCAGTTTTGAAAAAACCAATGCCTTTATTGAAAATGAAAGGCAGGAAAATAAACAGCCCAACAAAATTGCGAAAGAAAACCACGGTAGCATTATCAACTGTTGTTGAGGCATAACGGATACAGACGCCCATGACTGAAAAGAGAAAAGCAGAGCAGGTCAGTAACAGAATGGCTTTAAGCAGATGCGGAGCGGCTGGGGCAGACATGGAAACAACTGAGCTAGAAGATCTGACGATATTCTAGCTGAAATGCTGTCGAGATTTACTGGCTTTGAGCAAGTTGTGCTTCAAGTAACTGGATCTGTTCCTCTTTCAGTTGAATCAACTGGTCGGCATCGCTATGCTGCGCATCCAGTGTGGCTTTTTGTTCATTGAGCTGAACTTGGATATCATCTAATTTAGCCACTTCTTCTTTGGCCAAACTGGCATTCTCCGGCACCGGTGCATCTAACAGCTGGTCTGATACCAGTGCTTTAGCTTCGATCGCCTCAGCTGCTTTCGCTGCCGCCGTATCTTCTTCAGTTTTCACCGCAGGTTTTGCTGTCGGAACAGCCGCGATATCTTCCTGATGCATGCGTTCCGCTTCATCGGAAGAGGCATTCAACCACTGATATAGCAATACCAATGCAACGACAGTAACTAAAGCCCCCATAATCCCCATTAAAAGTTTGGGGTTATTTCTTTGTTCTACTGACATAGCTTGAACCTTGATTTTTATTTTACTGAACGAGGTTTAAACTGAATCACGCCAACTTCATCTGGAACAGCTGGTGTTTCTGGTTGATCAACATGTGTGGGACGATTTTCTTCATAACCACATTCAATACATTCGATCCATTCATCTTCACCAGAGGTCAGCATGACGACGCGATCTAACGCCTGACATTTTGGACATTTTGCGCCTGCAATGAAACGACGTTTAATGGTCATCATACTCACCTTGTGATCAACTTAAAAAGCTAGTTTAAGCGTTTTTAGAGGGGTTCGTCCAACCTTGATGACGCAGCAATGCATCTATTTTTGGCTCGCGTCCGCGGAAATTGATAAATGCGTCAAGTGCTGTGTCTTTTCCGCCAACTGCGAGGATATTTTCCCGAAACTGCTTTCCGGTAGTGGTATTAAAAATACCTTCATCTTCAAAGCGGTCAAAGGCATCACTGGCCAAAACTTCGGCCCATTTATAGGAATAATATCCTGCTGCATAACCACCGGCAAAAATGTGACTGAAGCTGTGCTGGAAACGGTTATAGTCGGTGGTCGGTAGGACCGCATACTTTTCACGAATCTCATTCAGAGTAGCCTGAACCTGTGTTGCATTTAAAGCCGGATTGGCTCGGTGAATACTCAGGTCAAACAGGGCAAATTCAAGCTGACGCAGGGTTTGCATGCCAGACTGGAAGAAACGTGCATCGAGCAGGGCCTTGAGCAGTTCAGCCGGCAAGGATTCTTGGGTTTCGATGTGCTCGCTGAGCAGATCTAGACTTTCCTGATCCCATGCCCAGAATTCCATAAACTGGCTTGGCAGCTCAACGGCATCCCACGCCACGCCATGGGTACCTGCTACCGCAATATTGTCCACTTCTGTCAGCATATGATGCAGGCCATGACCAAATTCATGGAACAGGGTAATCACTTCATCATGAGTCAGCAGTGCAGGGCGATTACCGACGGGTGGAGTAAAGTTACCGACCATATAACAAATCGGTTTTTGCAAGCCATCACTGGTCTGCATACGGGAACGGAAACCGCTCATCCATGCACCGCCACGTTTGCCCTGACGTGCATATAGATCAAAATAGAAACCGCCAATCACCTGACCCTGATCTTCTAATTCAAAATAACGTGCATCCGGATGCCATACAGGCGCTTCACGTTCAATCACCTGAATGCCATACAGACGATTAACAATACTGAACAGGCCTTGCAGGATTTTCGGTGCAGGGAAGTAAGGTTTAAGCGCTTCCTGTGACAAATTAAATTGCTGCATTTTCAGCTTTTCAGAATAATAGCCACTGTCCCACGGTTGTAGGTCACGGATGCCATCTTCAGCAGCAATCGCTTTCAGTTCAGCAATTTCCTGTTCTGCTGGTGCGCGGGCATGCTCTGCCAGATCACGCAAAAATTCGTCTACTGCCTCTACACTCGGTGCCATTTTACTGGCTAAGGACAATTCCGCATAATTATTAAAGCCAAGCAGTTTTGCCATTTCCAGACGCAGACTGAGGATTTCTTCGATCAATGCAGTATTGTCAAACTCGCTCTGTTCAGCCTGATCTGACGCGCGGGTAGTATAAGCTTTATAGAGTTCTTCACGCAGAGGACGATTTTCTGAATGGGTCATGATCGCCAGATAAGACGGGAAATCCAGCGTAGCCACCGGTTGATCCAGTTCACGTTGCTGACCATATTGTTTTAACAGCTCAATATTACTGGTAGATAGACCCGCTAACTCATCTTCATTTAGCGGTCTGAAATAGGCCTGAGTCGCATCTAGCACATGGTTGGAGAAGTCGGAAGATAATTGGGACAGACGTGCCGAAATTTCCGCATAACGTTTTTTCGCTTCACCCTCTAACGCCACCCCAGACAGTTTGAAGTCACGTAAGGCCAGTTTAATGGCGCTTCGCTGCGCTGCCGGCAGTTCATTATAAATCGACGCATCATAAATATGCTGATAGGTCTGATAGAGCGCCGTATGTTGACCCAGTTGCGTATAATATTCGCTAAGACCCGGTAAAAGTGCTTGATAGACATCACGGGTTTCGGCATTGTTCATCACGGCATTTAAATGCGACAGGATGCCCCAAGACTCACTCATATTGTTTTCAAGCGTGTCGACATGTTCCAGTGTAGTCAGCTGCTCCTGTACTGAAGTAGGTGTTTCGGTGAGTTCATTTAGGAACTTTTGCCCCTCAGCAATACAGCTTTCAATCTTTTGTTTTAGCTCAGCCAGCGTAATCTGATCAAATTGCGGAACAGGCAAAGTTGCCTTTTCTAAAGTCATGTCGGTCTGCCAAATTAATTTTCAGTGTTAGTTCTAGAAGTAAGGCTTCTTGATCGAGAAATCAAGCTTGACCGGTGATTTATTCTGAAGCAGGAGGTATCGAGATTTATTCAATCTCGTTCACAATGATGTCCAAGCTACTTTTACTAATGTTGAGTTATAGTTCAACTGATTGGTGTTGCTCGCTGAAACTCCGAAACAGATAGTTTAAGAATAGGCAGAATTCCATAGTCTGTTTCAAAGAAATAGGAAATATGTCTTTGCAGATCTTTGAATTTCACTGCTTGAGTGTAGATCAAAATAGGAGGCAGTTTTCCTGTCAGTTTTGTTTAGAAATAGGGAAGGTACCTGATCAGACTGATCTAAGTTGATGATTCGATGCGGTAAGTATTTTTACTCTAATCGTATTTATTCTGGATAAGGTTTAAAAGAAAAAAGAGCGCCGTAGCGCTCTTTTTAAACCATCAAAAATTATTCAGTCTTGGCTTTTGCATTCGACTTTTTCTTTTTGACCTTGGCCTTTTTCTTTACTTTATCTTTAACCTTTGCTTCAGACTTTCCTGCAGATGGTTTAGCAGACTTTTTACTGTAAGAGCTGGGTTTTCCTTTTCCTTTTTTGCGTCGTATGGGCTGTTCTCCATCGGCGCTCAGGTTGGATTTAGATTCACGTTCATTGTTGCCGAACACTTCTTCTGTCGCGGCTGGACGTGATACTGGTTTTTTCTCACTTACGCGTGGTGCACGGGCACGAACTGCACGGCCAGCATGGCTGAGTTGTTGCACCAGTTCAAAGTCGATCTTGCGCTCTTCCAGATTTACACCGGCAACCTTGATTTTGACTTCATCGCCCAGCCCAAAGACCTGACCACGGTTCTGGCCGATCAGATTCTGGCTGCTTTGATCAAAGACGAAGAAGTCGTCGCCTAGCTGGCTGACATGCACCATACCATCGACATACAGGTCTTTTAACGTTACAAACAGGCCGAATTCTGCCGTCGCACTGATGATACCGATAAATTCTTCGCCCAGATGCTGCTGCATATAATGGCATTTCAACCAGGTCGTCACCGAACGTGATGCTTCATCTGCACGACGTTCTGTCGCTGAGAAATGGTCACCAGCTTCATCTAAAGCACCCCCTGAAAGTGGAGATGGCTTGTTATTTAAATGCGCTTTGATTGCGCGATGCAATAACAAATCCGGATAACGGCGAATTGGTGAAGTGAAATGTGTATAGGCTTCATAAGCCAGACCATAATGGCCTGCATTACTCGCGCCATAATAAGCCTGCATCATGGAGCGTAATAACACCGCATGAATACTTGGTGCATCAATCCGTTCTTTGGTCGCTTCAATCACCGCCTGATAATCTTTCTGAGTCGGCTGTTCCGGGAAATTCAAACCCAGCAGCTTGACGAAGTCACGGACTTTCTGGATACGTGAGAACTCTGGTGGCTCATGCACACGGTACAACATTGGCATTTCATTTTTCAATGCATATTCTGCGGCTGCCACGTTGGCCAGCAACATACACTCTTCAATCAGCTTATGCGCATCATTACGGCTGCGTGGAAGAATTTCTTTAATTCCGCCCAGTTCGTCGAAGGTCATGTAAGTTTCAACAGTTTCAAATTCCATGGCATGGCGTTCAGCACGTAAACTTTTAAGAACTTGATAAAGTTGGAACAGGGTGTTGATCGACTTGCGAACTTCGCGATCTTCGGTAATCGCCTGGCTGTCACCTTCCAGATACTGTGCGACCTGATCATAGGTCAAACGTGCCTTGGAATGCATGACAGACGGATAGAACTCAAAACCGGTGACTCGGCCAGCACGTGACAGTTTTAAATCACAGACCATACATAGGCGGTCAACGTTCGGATTTAACGAACACAGGCCATTCGACAATGCTTCAGGCAGCATCGGTAAAACGAAGTGCGGGAAGTAGACTGACGTCCCGCGTTCCTGCGCTTCATCATCTAGCGGTTTGCCTGGACGTACATAATGGCTGACATCGGCAATGGCCACGACCACACGATAGCCACCACCCGGACGTTTTTCGGCATAAACGGCATCATCAAAGTCACGTGCATCTTCACCATCAATGGTGACCAAGGCTAAATCACGTAGATCCACACGACCTTCACGGTCTTTGGCCGTTGGCTCTTTAAAGCTCTCGGCTTCTTTAACCACTTCTTCCGGGAATTCATAAGGCAAACCATATTCTAAAATGGTTTGTGGAATAATGATTTCAGTATCGGCCTTGTCTGCCATGGACTGCACAATATGTCCAGTCGCGAATTCTTCACGGGTCGGATAGGTATCAATCGCCACACGAATAGAGTCACCCAGATTAGCCTGGGCATGTTCGATCAGTTCTTTTTCAAGGGTGATTGGCTGATGCGCATTTGGGTTGGCTGGCTGGATAAAGTATTCACCATCATATTCTGACACTTTACCAATGATCTGTTTGACACGATGCTGCACAACTTCAGTAATATAGCCCCAGGCTTTACCTTTACGGTCTACCGAAGTCTGACGCACTTTAACGCGGTCACCATTAAAGACCAGGCGCAGTTCACGCTCAGCCAATAATAAGTCGTCCTGGCCGGAAATGTTGGCAGTTCCCATCCCCCGGGAATTGATATAAACCGTCGCTTCGGATTCAGGTTGCTCGACGGCAATCTGAAACTTGTAGCCGTCTTTCATCAGTTGCCCGTCACGCACCATCGCAATTAAACGATGGCTTAGGGCATCAATACTTTTTTGATCTGCAATTTCAAAATGTTCGACCAGGTCTGCATGGGACTGGGCATTGTTCTTTTCGATGGTTTCTAAAATGAGCGTGCGGCTAGGGATAGGGTTGTCATAACGTTCGGCTTCAGCTTTTGCTTCAGGATCGACCCAGTTTTTCATCATGTCTTTAAATTTATCTTAGGAGATAGGTTTAGCATAAAACATGTGTGCGCAGACTGCACGTAAATGATTGCAATAATCCATTTAAGTTTTCAATTTTCTGTTAATTTTCGATAACTGGAAATTTATGCAGTTTTTTTGCCATCAAAATGCACGAAAAATCGAGGAATTGCTTAAAAAGTATTTAAACGAGCAAAAATATGCACTTTTTTTTGATGCTGCGCTTGCAGTGCCATGCCGAAATTTGTATTATGGCCGCACGTTACGGTGAGATGGGTGAGTGGCTGAAACCACGTCCCTGCTAAGGACGCATACGGGTAACTGTATCGAGGGTTCGAATCCCTCTCTCACCGCCACGCTTACTTATGTCGCGCGCTCATAGCTCAGCTGGATAGAGCACTTGGCTACGAACTAAGGGGTCGGGAGTTCGAATCTCTCTGAGCGCACCAAGTAAGTTAAGCAAAAAAACGTATTGCCAACCTAGGCACACAAGTTACGCGCTCATAGCTCAGCTGGATAGAGCACTTGGCTACGAACTAAGGGGTCGGGAGTTCGAATCTCTCTGAGCGCACCAACTTGAACAATTAACCGCACATGTTGCGGTTTTTTTGTGTCTAAAATTTACAGAAACACCAGACATTACATGCTAAAAATAAGTCTCAGGCGAGTGAATAAAAATAAAGGCAGTCGTGATGAGAAAAATCATTGTCCAGGAGTTTTTGACCCTCGATGGCGTGATGCAGGGGCCCGGCGGCCCAGAAGAAGATATATCTGGTGGCTTTCAATATGGTGGCTGGGTGGCGCCGTATTTTAATGCGGAACCTGATCCGGCATTTGATGTCATTATGCAAAAATGGATGCAGCCCTCCGATATTCTTTTAGGGAAACATACTTTTCAGATTTTTGAATCTTACTGGCCCACACATACTGAAGACTGGCCGGGAATCAATGACGTCAATAAATATATTCTTTCTACTAGTCTGGAGCATTCCGACTGGCAAAATACCCTTTTTCTGAAAAGCATTGATGAGATAATCAATCTTAAAGCATCGGGAGAGGGGGATATTCGCGTGTATGGTAGTGCTGCAGTGGTACAGACACTTTTCAAATATGAGCTTGTGGACGAACTTCGTCTGCTGACTTTTCCAATTATACTCGGTGTTGGCAAAGGCCTGTTTAGCCATGAATCAATACCCGCCGCTTTTCAATTGATAGATCATCTGGCCAGCTCAAATGGTATTGTGTTTACGCATTATCAAAGGGCAGGAGAAGTAAAGACTGGAACAATAGGCGAGTGATAAAGTGTACAAGGATGATGGTCGTTTTATATTTGAATTCTATTCTGGCTGAATACCTGGTTAAGAATACTTAAGGCTGACCCATTGCGTAGTGATGGAATTTTTGGAAAATACAAGCCTCTTGATTGAATTAATTAAGTGTTTTTAGCTCTAAATCCGCAGAAATTTTCAGCAGAAAACTATAAATTTTGATACATCGTTTAATTACTGTACATTCAGTTGTGATTTTATTAAAAAACACTTAACAAGACTGAAAAAGCTCGTATAATGCACCCCATCAAGACGTCGCGCTCATAGCTCAGCTGGATAGAGCACTTGGCTACGAACTAAGGGGTCGGGAGTTCGAATCTCTCTGAGCGCACCAATCTTGATAAGAATTCTGAAAAAACCGCACGTTGATGCGGTTTTTTTACGTCTGTGATTTTTAACTATTTTTCATATAAAAAACCAATAACTCTCTGCTTCCTGCTCATCTTAATTTCTGCTGCACTTTCAGTGCATAAACGGTATTACCACCCACTGCTGGTAAAATATCATGATAGGGCATGCTACGCATGGCTCTTAATAAGAACGACGCCTGATCGTGAATTTTCATGCTGCTGGTAATTTGAAATAAGGTACCTTGTGACTGCGGCAATAAGCGCATGCCACCTTTTACAAACTTCAAGTCGCCACCATTGGCATTAAACTGGTTTTGCAGGGAATCAGGCTGGTAAAAACGCATCTTGAAATTAAATGGAATTTGAATCACACCCAAACCCACCGACACCTTATAGTTGGCATCTATATTCTGAGTATTGACCGAATTGAGTTCGACTTTCTTGATCTGCCGGGGGAAAAGTTGCTGGGTTGCTTCAGCAGCCAACCACGGCCGCAATTTTTCGACCGGATGCGCAAAATATTGATAGGTGCTGCTAAATCTTAAATTTTCTGAGGCTTTTCCTTCTTTAATCTGATAGTTCGGCAAAATGAAACTGACTGGTTGGCCAGATTTTTGGCTGATCTGGGCAATTTTTTGTAGCTGTTGAGGGTTGAATCTCATCTGCGGAATTGGAGTTGCTAGTGCCGCTGTATGATCGGTTTCAAAGCGCTGTTGTAGTGCTTCCAGTAGAAATGCATTGGTACTCGGCGGAATGCCGAGTTTGGCTTCAGGCAGCGCATTCAGGATTTTACTGAATAAAAAGCCTTTGGGCTGATTCAGGTCGCCCCATTGGGTGACAGTCACCAGCGTTTTATGCGGACCCAGTGCAAACCATTCCAGTTTTCCCGCACCATAGGGAATTGGCGCATCAATAATTAAGGTGCTGATGCTGTTTTCACCCAGATGATGCTGCATCACTACGGTTTCTTTAAAGTTCAAGACTGGAATCGGGGTCGGGATATGAACCTGATATTTAACCTGCTGAATCGAACCCTGCTGCTCCAGCACTTTGGCCGACTTTAAGGTCGGAAACAGGCCGACATAATTCGGATAATGGCGCAGCAATTTTTCGACCTGAGCTTCAGCTACCGGTAATACCACAGCCGCACTATAAAACTGTGTCTTGCTGGCTGCATTACTGTTTAAGGTGGGAAGCTGGGTTTTACTGGTTGGATGCGCATAAATCAGAATCCGCTCGCCGGTTAATTCTGCCAGTTGCTGGGCATTGCCTTGATAAGCACTCAGACTGCTTGGTATTTCGGCATTCCAGGGAATAATCTTGGCCAGTGCTGGGACAGAAACTGCCAAACAAACACCGATGAGCATGCATTGCTTTAATTCTTTCATTCAACATCCTGTTGCGTATTTTTTGTTTTAATTGCTGTTTATTTAAAACCAAATGCACGTATTTCCAAAGCAAAGTTATGTAATTGATGCGACAGGCCATAAGCGCTATGGATATTTTGGTATAGTATTGGGCAAGATTTTATTTTTGATGTGATGCTATGACTGAGTCAGCACCGACTTTATCGACCCGTTATTTTCTGACTTTAGAAGAATCTCAGGATGGTTTTGCCCTGGCAACGTTTGGTAAAAAGCAGATTTCACGTTTTCTGACGCCTCTGGTCAGTATCGGGATCATCGTCTGGGGTTTCTCGATGGGCTTTGATGGCGTTGGACGTTATTACGTGGCTTTGGGTGCATTCTTCCTGATACTGCAAGGCATCATGCGTTACTGGTTCCTGCCGATGATGTTTAAACGCCAGTTTGTTAAATATCAGTTTGGTAAAAGCGAACAGGGTATTGATTTGTATCAGGACTATGCGGAAATTTTTACCAATGATCGTAGCAAGCTGGTGCCATATAGCGAAGTGCAGAATTTTGCTGTTGGTAAACTGACTTATATGCTGGAATTGAAAAACCGTACCGTGGTTATTGTGCCGAAGCGTGCATTTAAGGACGGCACTGAACAGAGTATGTTCGAGCATACATTTAAAAAATAATTCAGATATCTATAAAAGGAAAAGGGAAGTTTTGATCATGAGCACACGTCCATCCAAAATCGTTTGTGTGGGTCGCAGTTATGCCGATCATGCCAAAGAACTCGGCAATGCGATCCCTGATCGTCCGGTATTGTTTATCAAGCCACCGAGTGCCTTAAGTTCGCTCGAAGCAGGCATTGAGTGGAATCCGGAATGGGGCAATTGCCATTATGAATGTGAACTGAGTTTGCGTATTGACCGGACTTTAAGCAAAGAAAGCGATCCTGTGAAAGCACTTGAAGCTGTGGGTGCGGTGACTTTAGGTCTGGACTTAACTTTGCGTGATTTACAGGATGATCTCAAGAAAAAAGGCCAGCCTTGGGAACGTGCCAAAGCCTTTGATGGCTCTTGTCTGTTGTCGGATTGGGTACCTGTCGCCGATGTAGTCACTGACTGGAAAGATGTGCATTACACACTGCAAGTCAATGATGAGCTACGTCAAAAAGGTGATACCGCTTTATTGATATTTGATATTGCGACCTTGCTGGCTGACATCAGTCAGGTCTTTACTTTGGAAGAAGGCGATGTGGTGATGACCGGTACCCCGGCAGGCGTTGCGGCATTGCATTCAGGCGATCAACTGAAAATGACGCTGAAGGGGCAGTCTCAGGATTATGTCTGGACGACTTTTGTGAAATAACCAAGATTTTAAATTAAAGGAGCCAATGGGCTCCTTTTTCATATGCATCATTTTATTCATTAACAGTATAACGCTTGCGAAACTGATCTGGGGTGCTTCCCATCCAGCGTTTAAACATGCTGATAAATGCCGAGGCATTGGCATAGCCCAGATCAAAGGCAATGCTCTCGACACTATGCGCTGCATTTAATAAAGACATGGCCTGCATCACTTTCAGGCGTTGCCGCCATTCATGTAGTGACATTCCCAATTCTTTCTGGCTGTATCGGGCTAGCGTCCGCTCGGTTAAATTGACGCGTTCGGCCAGTTGCTGCAGCGAGCTCTGATCTGCCGGATGCTGATGTAAATAATCTAAAATCTGTTTCAGCAATGCATGTTCTGAATGCGGTAGATAACTGCTGACCAGTTGGGCTTGCTGGAGCTGATCAAGCAGCACCTGTAGCAGACGCTGATATTCAGCTGAATTCTCGAATCCCGGATGATCTTGCTGATGTAGTTGTTTCAGGTGGGTAAATAAAGCAGTGACCAAGGGGGCGCTGAGCAGGATGCCCGGTTGAGTGGGCAGTTGGCTACAAAGTGATTCATGCACATACAGAGTGCCATGAGAAACTGCGGTACGGTTCAGACCACGATGCTCTAAATTCGGTGGGAGCCAGATGCCGTGAGGTGAAGGCGTCACATAATTTATATGATTAATATTCACTTCCATCACGCCATGAAAAGCATAGACAAATTCTCCCCAGGCATGGCCATGTAGCGGATAAACAGATTGCGCAGGATCTTCCCTGAAACTGATCCACAGAGGTGCTTTAATCAGATCATGGGTCGGAAGTTGCTTGAGCGAAGCTGAATCTGCTTGGATTTTTTTATGCATCACCGAAATTGCCTGAATAACACCATCATTTGTCTGTTTTGAAGTATATCTTTTATTTCTGACACTTTTATAGTGTACCTTCCAAATGAGCAACAGGACCGTATGTGAGCCAGCGTCAGGCATTAGATGCCAAAGCATCTGCCATCATGTTTGTATTGTGTATGTTGTGGGGTTTACAACAGGTGGTACTGAAGTGGGCCGCGAATGATATTTCAGCCCTGATGCAAATTGCCTTGCGTTCAGCCTTGTCTGCGCTGATGGTTTATCCCCTGATTCAGCAGAGCGTGCGCCGTCAACTCTGGAATGCACGCTATTTACCTGCAGGATTACTAGTCGGTGTGTTGTTTGCAACCGAATTCTATCTGATTGGTGAGGCACTGCGTTATACCTCAGCCTCGCATACGATTGTTTTACTTTATACCGCGCCGATTTTTGTGGCTTTGGGTTTACACTGGAAATTGCCGGCAGAGCGTTTGTCTTCTGTGCAATGGGGCGGAATATTTCTTGCCTTTAGCGGAATTGTAGTCAGCTTTCTGTTACGTCCACAGACAGAATCAACTTTACAAACTGATGCCTTGTGGGGAGATTTTCTGGCTTTGCTTGGCGGCGTATTCTGGGCAGCCACCACAGTCAGTGTACGTCTGAGCCGGCTGGCTGAAGCACCTGCAACCCAGACTTTGTTCTATCAATTATTGATAGGTGGAATGCTGTTATTGCCTCTGGCTGTTCTGACTGGACAAGCAGCCATTCAATGGACGGTGTTGTCTATTTCCAGTCTGGTTTTTCATACCGTGCTGATTTCCTTTGCCAGTTATCTGATCTGGTTCTGGATGCTGAAGCATTATCTGGCATCGCGTCTAGGGGTATTTTCCTTTTTGACCCCTGTATTCGGCATGCTGTTCGGCATACTGATTCTGGATGAACATATCGAAATCAATTTTATTATCGGCACCTGTATGGTCATGCTGGGTGTGATTCTAGTGAGTTTGCAGGGATGGCTGAAAAAACCGAATATCAATAAAAGCATTCAAGAGCAAGCATGAAAATCTGGTCTGTAAATTTAGCGACCTGGATTGGTCTGTCTTCTATTCTGATCTGCGCCAGTCTGGTCGCCGTAGTGAAACTGATTACTGAATCCACCAGTGCAGTGCAGGGGATTGCTTTAATTTATAGTTTTAGCAGTCTGGCGATTTTTGCGTTCACCGGCTTTCCAAAAATCATGCAAATGTCCAAGCGTTATCTGCTCGGTTGTGGCGCTTTATTTGTGGCTTATGAGATTCTATTTCTGGTTGCTGTGGCATGGTCGGATAATCGTGAACAGGTGATGCTGATTGCCATGATCAATTATCTGTGGCCACCCTTGATGATTGTTTTTTCGATTTTTGCCCGACAGTTGCAGGCCCGCCTCTGGGTGATTCCAGGCTTTCTGCTCGCTGTGATGGGACTGATGCTGGTGGTCAATCCAGAAATCACTAATCTGCCGAAGTTTATGCAGGCTTTAGCTGAAAATCCTTGGGCCTATGGCTTTGCCTTTCTCGGCGCTTTGTTGTGGCCTTGCTACTGCGTTCTAACTAGGACCTATGGCCGCGGACAAAATGGTGTACCGATTTTCTTTTTGGTCGCTGTAATTAGCTTATGGTTCTTACATTTAGGATTAAACGAACCTTTTATCATGCCCACATTCAAGCTATGGTTGGGAATTGCAGTGGTGGGTAGTCTGATTGGCATCGCCTATAGTAACTGGAATCAGAGTATGCAGTTCGGCAATATCAAGGTGCTGATTTTAGCCACCTATTTTATGCCGATTCTTTCTTCGGTCATGTCAATGCTGATTCTGGATGTCAGACCCGAACTCAGTTTTTGGATCGGGACGGGTTTGGTGACTGCAGGCGCTATAGTCTGCTGGAAATCTACCGCTATCAGTTAAAAAAATCCTCTCAAGCGAGAGGATTTTTTTATTTATGTCGGAACAGTTCGGACAATGGAAAATTGAGTTTTTCTTCCAGATATTGATCGGTTTCCTGTAATCTAGGTGAGAAATTTTGCATCCAGATGTCATCAGTCTGGGCATTGGTGAGATGGTTTTTGCGTGGCAGTGGATAGGGTAATTGCAGATAAAAATTCCAGAAGCTGACCTGATCCAGATCACGAACCAGCACATATTCATTTTCATCGGTACGTTTGATCAAATTCTGCTTTTCAAACATGGCGACATAGCTCGGCCAGCGTCCAATTTCATCCCGGCCCAGCACTTCAAGCGCTTGTGCTTCACTGATGCTTTCACCGGTTTTTTGCTTTTTATAAAATAATTCTAACAGATCCAGCAGCATGACGATGGGATGGCGTTTATTGTCCTGCCCAGATTCAAACGCCGTCAGGGCATAGCTGATTTCAACCCCCAATAACACAATAATCCACGACAGATAAATCCAGAGCAGGAAAATCGGCACGGCGGCGAAGGCACCATAGACGATCTCATAGCTGGTAAAGTTTGACATGATATAGCCAAACAGATTTTTCAGCAGCTCAAACACCACGGCACTAAATAGACCGGCAATAAAGGCAGATTTAAGCGGTACACTGCGATTCGGGATGGTCCAGTTCAAAATGAAAAATCCGAGTACAGTCAAAGAAAAGGAAATCGCCCATAGGACAAAAGCGCCATCAAGCTCATAACCGGCAAAGTTATTGCTGAGAATGCTCATGGATGCCACGGTCGAAGAAATCACAAATGCACTGCCGAGTAAAATCGGCCCGAGCGAAATGATGGTCCAGTAACGCATAAAGCCCATAATTCCGCCCCGCGTTTCAGTCACGCGCCAAATGCGGTTAAACACCGTTTCGATACTGCTGAGCATCAATACTGTCGTCACAAACAAGAACAGAATACCAATGATGGTGAGATTGCTGGATTTATCGGTAAAGGCATTCAGGGCCTTATCAAAGGCAATTGTAGTTTTGGGTAAAAAATTACTATAGATCAGTTGTTGCAATTGCTGCCGCGCAGGTTCCAGCGCTTTAATGGAAGAGATAATTACCAGAAAAACCGTCAGCATCGGCACCACCGCAAACAGGGTAGTGTAGGTCAGGGAACCTGCCTGTTCGCGACAGCGGTCTGCTTCAAAGCGTCGAAGTACAAATAAAACAAATTGAAACCAGTGTTTTTCATAGAAAGGTAATTTCTTTAAATACTTAACAATCATCTGCATCCAATCTCAATTTTTTTAATCATCATGAATTTTCACCATCAGCTTAACCAAAAAACTTGCAAAGTATCGTATAGTTTTATTTTTTTAAGTAATGAATAAGAACCATGATGCAACCTTATGTCCTTGTTTTATATTACAGCAAATATGGCTCAACCAAAGAAATGGCGCATCTGATTGCCAATGGAATTGAAGCGGCAGGCGTGGCAGTAAAAATCAGGACAGTTCCAAATATATCCAGCATGGTAAAAGTCGCTGAACCGAGTATTCCGGCGGAAGGGGATATTTACTGTACTCTGGACGATCTGGCGCAATGTGCCGGCCTGGCGCTTGGTTCACCGACCCGTTTTGGCAATATGGCCTCTGAAATGAAATATTTTTGGGATCAGACCACGAGTCTGTGGCTGAATGGAGCGCTACACGGTAAACCGGCTTGCGTGTTTACGGCATCAGGTTCCATGCATGGCGGACAGGAAAGTACTTTGCTGACCATGCTGCCGCCGTTGTTCCATCATGGCATGATGATCATGGGGCTTAGTAACGCAACACCGGCACTCTCGAATACCAAAACTGGTGGTACGCCTTATGGCGCTAGTCATGTCAGCGGCCCACGGCATGATCAGGGCCTGAGTCAGGATGAAAAAATTCTGTGTGAAGTACAAGGCAAGCGTTTAGGTGAAGTGATACTGAAACTCAATCGAGTCTGACAAGCACTCACAGGAAATGAAGAATGAACTTCATTTCCTGAATTTTATTAGGCTTCTTTTTGATCTTTTTGATCTTTTTGATCTTTTTGATCTTTTTGATCTTTTTGATCTTTTTGATCTTTTTGATCTTTTTGATCTTTTTGATCTTTTTGACTAAATCTGTATTTGCATTTCAGACATTGATAATCCTGAAACAGATTACGGTCGACAGAAACCCCGGCTTTTTTCCCCAGAAAATTACCGACCACACCGCCGGTAATCCCGACACTGATTGCACCGACAAAAGTGCCTACGGTTCCGCCGACAATCACACCTAAAGGTCCGGCTACTGTACCAATTGCAGCGCCAATCGATGCACCTGAAGCAGCGCCACCCACAGTCCCTGCAGTTGCACCCGCTGAACTCATGAGAATGCCGCCAATTTTCTTTAAATTCTGTTCATGATCGCGCTGTTCGATATCAGCTGAGCCACATTTAGGACATTGCATAGATTGTTCCATCAAGGATTGAGATGTGCTTGTTTTAGGTTTGTCGGGAATAGGATGTGTGCCCTGATCAGCACGTATTCATAACATACAACAACACACTAGATAAGTTTTGAATTCGCAAATCAGAAACATTGCATACTCACTTGATTCTAGTTGAGTTCACGCTAAAACATTGTATTTCAGCTGTAAATATATGCCTTCTTGGTTGATTAACGCAATTCTTAACCTGTCATTGAGGAAATGGCAAATCTCAAGATCATCAGAAATGTTCTTCTCTCATCAGTCTAAATATTGCGATCTTAGGTAGGCCATTTCTGGATTCGAAATGAAAAAGGAAGGGAAGTCGAAAAATATGTAAACGAGTTCTTATCAGGTCTATTCAAGTTTTCAGCCAAAATACATCTGAATATTGGCGTTTCTTTATAAGTCACCTTCATTGTAATTGATTAATTATATTTTAAATAAATCGTGACATTTATCCTTATTAAATAGAAGTTCTAATAAAATAAAAATTTACGACTTTTAAAATATAAAAAGTATAATAATTCTAATCTTTATTAGATAAATTTTTGATTATTGATAATATAAAAAATATATTATCTTAATCAAGTTTTTTGGATGAATTTTATATTCAAAAAAAATTTATATAATGATTTCTTACAAATCACAAATAATAAACAAATATATATTAATTTAATAAAAACAATAATTTATATTTTTAAATAAAACAAAAAAAATAAGTGAATAGGGATAAGTTTTACATTTTATAATTTTATGTGATTTAATATTTTTCAGATAAATTTAATCTTACTTAAATGAAAAATTAAATAAATATCTTAAGTCAGAGGATATTAAGATTATGAGAATATTAGTTATCAATCTGGGTTTATTAGGTTTATGTTTTCTGAGTAACGCTTATGCCACCTCTGATGAGTGGACTCAGCGTTGGAAATCATCCAGTGCCCGTTCCAATGAGAATCTAGTTCAAGCCAATCTGATCGAACTCAAGGAGTCAGACTATTATTCCGGATTAGGTAAAACCACCGTTCATAGCACCTCAACCACTTCCATCGGGACGGTAAATACCCCGACCAACAATATCAATGTAGAGGGTGCAGACAACAATATTGATATTACGAGTGAATTGCTGAATGAAGCACCAGTCAATTCAAATACCAACCAAAATCCTCAGCGCTGTCTTAATTTAAGTAACAGACCAGGAGAATCACAATGTTGAATTTCTCCTCGACCAAAAGACATATATCTTTCGTGAGTGCCACTGTCCTTTTCAGCTCTTTTTTAACAGGCTGCACGGGTTTAGCGCCCTCAAACAAGAAGCCAGTTAGCCTGGTACAAGGCCCCCCAATTACCGATATTTTTACCCCTTTTGATATGGCTTTATCCTGCCTAAAAGGACAATTACGTAGTGATTTGAGTTTCTCCGTGGGGGCAATTCTGGATCAAACCGGTAAGGATGTAGTTACCAATGGTGGTAGCGGAAAAATGGTGACCCAAGGTGCGGGAGATATGGTGCAATCTGCCTTGTTTCAGGCGGGGGTAAGCTTAATGAACCGGCGTGATCCCCGGATTATCGAAAGCGAAGCCAAGTGGGGCATTCGTGATCCAAGACAAATCCAGGCTTCTGATTATTATGTGACAGGCAGTATTAACAGTCTGGATTTTATTCCGGGTGGTGGTTTTGACATGCAGATCGCTGGTGTCGGTCCGAATTATAGTCAAACCCGGATTATGGTCGGTCTGGATTTATCTTTGACTGATACCCGCAGCAGTAAAGTCGTGGGCAATGTTTCATTGCAGAAGCAAATTGCTGCACAGGATTATGGCTTAAGTGCAGGCAGATTCGCTGGTCGTACACTCTTAAATATTCAGATTGGAAAAGGAGAACGAGAGGCAACTAACTTTGCCTTGCGGCAAATGTTGAATCTGGCCACTTTTGAATTGCTGAGTCAGGTTGTCCCACCCGCCGTATTTGAAAGTTGCCGTGCGCAGATACCGCCAGAGTTTGGTCAATTGAACTTAACCCGAAGTTCTGTCGCTCTGCATAAATACAAGAAAAACCAGCAACAAAATAGTACAGCTTCAAGCAGTGTTGTTCAGGAGTCAGTCTCAAGCCAGGCAGACTCATCCAATGAAAAAAATAAGTCAACCAACTCCCCGAGCAAAGATACAAAACCGCCTAAACAGAAAGAGTCCGAGATGATTCAAAACCCTGAAGCAGAGCCTGAAATGAGTAAACAGGACTTGATTAAATATATCAGCAAGAAGCAGCGTCAACCTTCTTCAAATGAGAAAAATGAAGAAAAAGATACTCAAGAAAAGGCTGATAAAGAACAAGAAGATGAAAAAACTACAACGCTATGGGAGGCCAATCCTGAGGTGGTCGAAAATTACTGGTCTAGCACGCAGCGTGATTAAAAATATTTAAAAATGGGCTCGCTCCCATTATAAGAAGGAGTACTTAGCGAGAGGTACTTCAAAACAAAAGTAGGAAGAACAATGATGAAAAACACGATCAAAACAATCGCTTTATCCGTCGCCTTTCTGTCTGGTACAGGTATGGCATACGCCCAAGGAGATGAAACACTTACTGACGTCACCGTAGATACAGGTTTAATAGCTACCCTGGATTCTATTTCTCAGCAGGTTGAAAATGGTTCTGCTTTGAATCTTGCAGTAAATACAGGTAATGTTGATGCAAGCGTCGATCTAGAAGCAATTGCAGAAGCTACAAGAGAAGCACCAGAGGCCATTAGTTCAATTGAAGGTAGTATTGAAACTACTGCGATTGGTGCCGCGAATACCGGTAGTATCAGCATTGAACAGGGTAGCTACAATAAGGTGGTATCAGACATATCAGATGAAACGAGTAACTACGACTACAGTGCAGTAACGAGTGCAACTAATAATTCTGAAACTCTAGAGGAGCTATCAGAGGTTTCGGATAGTTCAGATATCTCGGAAGTTATAAGTTCAACACTGAGTACTGACTATAGTGAGGAAATCAATGAAACTTTAAGCAATTATAGTGTAGCGAACATTGCTTATAATGCGGGTGCTATTGATGCATCTGTAAGTGCTATTTCAGAAGGAACTCAAACTGCTATTAACAATAGCATCACAACTACCGCTATCGGTGCTGTGAATAGCGGTAGTATCACTGTGACTGTTAAATAAACTCTTTTTTTGAAGGAAACACAGGTCTAACTATTGGCAGATAGTTAGGCCTCTTTATTTTATAATAACATCCATATAAATTGTTGTTTATTCATCGGATAAAAAAGTACTTATTATTTGACACTCTCTATTCTAGAAGTTGAATAGCTTGGAGCTTAAAAGTAAGCCATTTATCTAGGATCAAATCTGAAAGAATAAATAAGAACTTAGGCTGAGCTATAGTCGAGTTCGGGATATTTTAAATTTATATCATCAGAAAAACGCAATAAAAAAAGAGCGCATCAGCGCTCTTTTAAAATTCATTGGCGAGCTTAGTCGCGAACAAATTCAACTGTGCCATTTGCCAAAGACTTCACACGTGCCAGTGATTCCACACGATAGCCTTTTTCAAGAAGCAAGTCACGACCTGGCTGGAATGATTTTTCAATCACAATGCCAATACCGACTACTTCTGCATTTGCCTGGTGGATCAGGTCTGCAAGACCTAAAGCCGCTTGACCATTAGCCAGAAAATCATCGATCACTAAAACCTTATCGGTTGAGCTGATGTGTTTATTTGAAATCGCGATTGTGCTTTCAGTCTGTTTGGTAAATGAAAAGACTTTAGAACGATATAAATCATCTTTCAGGGTGAGAGACTGGTATTTACGTGCAAAGATTACAGGTACGCCAAGCTCTAGGCCGGCCATTACGGCAGGTGCAATACCTGATGCTTCAATCGTAATAATTTTGGTAATACCAGCATCCTTAAACAGACGCGCAAATTCTTGACCAATCAGTTGCATCATGACTGGATCAATCTGATGGTTTAAGAAAGAGTCTACTTTCAAAACTTCTTCAGAGAGGACGATGCCTTCAGCCAAGATTTTCTGTTCTAGTGCATGCACGGGAGAATCCTCAAGAGCAGGTGCTTTTTCAAGCAAAAGCGTATTGTAAAAAGCACCCGGAAAAAATCAAGTGAAATTCGCCAAAAACTTAGTTGCTTGCACCTTTATAGTCAGTTAACAGTAAACCATAGGAGGTTTTCTTGTCGACATGCGAAACTTTGACTGGAAGATAGTCAAGTTTTGGTGCCAGCCAGAAAATGGTTTCACGACCTGGTTTGCTGTGTTTCATCACCACTTTAATGGTATTAAAGGATCCGTATTTGGTGCTTATAGTCTCTGAACCCTGTTTGATAAACTTACGGCCTTCAACTTCTTTAGCATCAGCGATATAGTAATTTGCTTTCAGGCCTGAATTTTTTAAGTCTTCACGGATCTGCAATTCCGCATTCAACTCATCCAGAACATCTGCTCTCCAGGCAAAAGAGCGTTTTTCATCGTCTTTCTTGGTACTGATGCTTTTGCTGGAAGGATTAAAATTAATACTCATGGTGTTGTTATGCACCAGCACTTTACTGCTGCGACTGAAACTGCTTGAGCCGATCTTGCCATTATTAAAAGTAAAGCGGCTGGTTTCGGTTGCAGAGGCAATACCTCCGGCTTTTGCAGCAAAGACATAAGTCCAGTTATTGCCTGATTTGCTTAAAGTCCGCGTTGCAGAACCCATATTCTTGCCATTATAGCTAAATTGATAACTGGCCTGGAAAGGAGTCATGGCAAAAGCTTGGCTAGAAATACCAGTGAACAGTATCGCGCTGCTCAGACCCGTGGTCATCACTAAAGTTTTGAATACAGTCTTCGCCATCAGTTATTTTCCTATATTGGTTCAACGGGCAAAACATATCACTTATTGCACCCTTTATTATTTGGGCAAAATATGGAAATTGAAGGGATATTTCTGCCAAAAATGTATATTTCATGTAGTTTTATGGAACTTTTGTTCAAAAACTACGTTTGACATGATTTAAGAAGGATCTTTCTGTTTGATGGGGGTGACCCGGTTGTCATCCATCTCGTCTTCATCCCAGTTCTCTTCCTGATCTTGGGAAAGTTTTCTAAACAGGGCGGCCAGATTGACATTACCAATCACCACCAGTTCGGCTTCACGAAGTACTGCGTGATTCACATGAACTTTGCCCAAGGTATCAATGACAGATCGGCTTTTACCTAACCAGCGATTTAAATCTAGATAAAGCAAGTCATCGATGACTTTAATTACGCCCAGTTTTTCCAGAATCATTCCCAAAGGATCTTTATTCAAGATACGTTGATAGAAGAACAAGCCGAAACGCACGCCCAGTTTATACAGCATATTTGGATATTTGGCTTCAATCAGCTGAGTATCACTAATTTGCTCGAACACGATCAACTGGGTGGTTTTATTTAGTTCCATCTGTACCAGTTTCAAATCAACCGATAAAGTGACAATCAGGCCTTTATAATCCAGTGTTGCATACAAACGCAGCCAGTCTTCGTGTAAATCTGCATGTAAGTCTTTTAATGCATCGACATTGTCTGTGACAAAGCGCTGAAAGGTTGCATTCAGGAAGACTTGCGATAAGGGAAATTCACGCTCATCTTCAATAAATCCTTCCGCCCTCTGATACACTTGGCGGATTCGGTTGGAAATATTGGAAATTAGCGTTTGCATACTGAAGCGTCCTGGCAACTTTATTTTTGACTCGGGATGTATCTTGTCGAATTGTATGAAAAATACAAGCGTTCATGCTTGAAGTTTAGCAAAATAAATAGCACCATTTTTATAGTTTTAGTTATGTAACGTTGAAGATTTGATGGATTTGGCATTTTAAAAAGATAAATGACGAATCCGTTTATTTTTAATCTTTCAAATACTTTTTTGGGGAGCTGAACTCAGTATTGAGTTTGGGCGAATGTGAAAAAACGATGATACTCATGCCTCTGGTCAGAACTTGGTGGAAAGATCCAGTGTTTAGCAGTGCGGTGCTTGCCGCAGGCATTATGCATTTGATCGTGCTGACCCTGGAATTTGGTATGCCGCAAGATCGGGATACCAGTACCAAGGAAATCGCGGTCAGCTTGCGCCAGACTGATCAAAAAATTGAACATGCCGATTTTCTGGCCCAGACAGATCAGCAGGGTTCCGGCCAGTTTAGAGAAGCTCATCGCATGTCGAGTGATATGCCATCGCCGTTAATGGAACAACATGCAGGCGAAGAACTGCAAGAAAGTCTGGATATGCTGCAACAGCAACAGGAACTCAGTTTTGAAGAAAAAGTCCTGATGACCACCTTGAGCTGGCAAAAGCAGGCGGAAGAAAATCAGCGTAAAAAAATGCAGGAGCAATTACAGAGCCAATTTCAGGCCAAAGCGGCCATGGTCGCCAGTCTGGAAGCGCAATATTTACAGCGTCAACAAAATTTCAGTCGTCAGCAAAAAATTAAAACTGTAGATGGGATTCAGGCCAAGCAGGATGTTTCGGCCGCTTATCTGGAAAAGTTCCGTGAAAAAGTGGAATTTTATGGTAACCGCTACTATCCGGAAGCCGCCAAACAACAGAATCTGGCAGGGGAAGTGCGGCTGATGGTAATCCTGAACCAGAATGGCGGAATTCGTGCCATTCGGCTGATTGACAGTTCGGGACATGCCATGCTGGACGAAGCAGCCAAAGCTTCCGTGCGTAAGGCAGCCCCATTTGGTGCTTTCGACAGTAAAATGAAAGAAATTTCCGAACTGCGAGTGATTCGTACCTGGCGTTTTGACCCGGCAGAAGCGGAGTTTGAAGTGCGTTAGACTATTTATTCATTTGTAAACCCTCCCTCTAACTCCCTCCCAAAGGGAGGGAGAACTATCATTGAGCTATAGGTATTAAAACTCCCTCTCCTTATGGGAGAGGGTTGGGGTGAGGGTAAACAATAAAAAAAGCGAGCCTTGGCCCGCTTTTTTTAATATTCAAATTTTAGTTCTGTTCTAGATAAGGATTTTCAAAACCCAGCTTGGCCAGAATCTCGATTTCAATGCCTTCCATTTCTTCAGCATCTTCATCCGAGGTTTCATGGTCATAGCCCATTAGGTGTAAAGTGCCATGTACCAGCATATGGGTGAAATGCGTTAATGGTACTTTTTGCTGTTCCAGCGCTTCCGCCAGTACTACAGGAATACAGATCACCAGATCACCAATGGGAAATGCATCCAGAAACTGCGCCATTTCATCTGGAAGTTCACTTGGGAAAGACAGGACATTGGTCGGTTTGTCTTTGCCTCGATATTCCAAATTCAGTTTATGACTTTCGTCATTATCAACACAGGCAATTCCAATTTCGCAATCACTTTGAGTGCCGATATGACGTAAAGTGGTTTCTACAACTTTTTTAATATAGGCTCGTTTCAGTACCAGTTCAGGTGACTGAAAGTCCTGTTGTAAGGAAAGACTAAGTTTCAACACAAATCCTTAAGTTTAAAGCTTAATGCTGTGCGTCTGCCGCAGCATCATTTTCAGCGATCAAGGCATCCTGACGTGCTTTACGTTCGGCACGTGCTTCAGCACTTAAACGCTGCTGTTCACTGTCCCAGCCTTCGTAGGCTTCAACAATTTTCTGTACCAGTTGATGACGTACTACATCACGCGAATGGAAACGAGTGATATGAATTTCAGGAATTTTATCAATCACACGCAAGGCATGTGACAGGCCGGATTGCTGACCACGCGGTAAATCCACCTGAGTTACGTCGCCCGTAATCACGGCACGTGAGCCAAAACCTAAACGGGTCAGGAACATCTTCATCTGTTCTGGGGTGGTGTTCTGCGCTTCATCTAGAATCACGAAAGAATGATTCAGGGTACGGCCACGCATATAAGCAAGCGGAGCGACTTCAATCACCTGGCGTTCGATCAGTTTGGCCACTTTTTCAAAGCCGAGCATTTCATACAGCGCGTCATACAAGGGACGTAAGTACGGATCGATTTTCTGGGTTAAATCCCCCGGCAAGAAACCAAGTTTTTCACCGGCTTCAACCGCAGGACGAACCAGCAAGATCCGCTGAATTTCATTACGCTCCAGCATGTCCACGGCAGCCGCAACGGCGAGGTAGGTTTTACCTGTACCCGCAGGGCCAATACCAAAAGAAATATCACTTTGCAGAATGCGCTGTACATAACGTTTCTGGTTGGCACCACGCGGATTGATCCGGCCCTTACGAGTTTGCAGCCAGACATTGTCCAGCCCCGTATGTTCCTGATCGTCCAGATCTTGCTGAAGTTCACGGTCAGTCTGGCTGCCCTGAATCATCAGATGTAAAGTATCTGCACTAATCTGCTGACTATGTTTAGATTCTTCATGAAGACGTTGCAAGAGCATTTCGGCTCTCTCAACGGCATCGATTCCACCATCAATAATAAAACTTTCTCCACGATGGGAGATTTTGACGTCTAAACGTTGTTCAATTTGCTTCAAATGGCCGTTATAGGCACCTAACATGGCTTGTATACGGTCCATCGAAATTCCAGGAAAAGCTACTGTACGTCGAATCGCTGCAGTCAAGAGTGTTCCTTATGAAGTGTGCGTTATATGCTCTACATTACGCCACGTCAGGCTCAAGATTCAAGAGCTCACCGTAAACTAAATTCAAAGTTTTAATTTCGGTAATTTCAATCTCGGCAAAGCGGCCTACCCAGGCAGGGTCACCAATAAAGTTGACATAACGGGTATTGTCCGCCGTACCGACCAGAATATTCGGATCTTTATCAGAAACTTTTTCGATCAGTACACGCTGGATGGTCCCGAGCATGGCATCCGTCTTGTCAATGCTTGAACGCTTAATCCATTGCTGAACTTTGGCCAGACGTTCTTTTTTGACATCTTCAGAAATCGTATCTTCCAGTTCTGCCGCAGGCGTACCCGGGCGTTTTGAATAGATAAAACTATAAGAATGGTCAAAATCCAGATCCTGAATAAACTGATAAGTCTCTTCAAAGTTTTCATCTGTTTCACCCGGGAAGCCAATGATAAAATCTGAAGATAGGTGCATGTCAGGGCGAACTGCACGTAACTTTTTAATCTTTTCGATATAGACATCAATGGTGTGGTTACGCTTCATCGCTTGTAACACATCATTGGAACCGCTTTGTACCGGCAGATGCAGATGTGAAACCATTTGTGGCAGGTCACGATAGCACTGGATCAGGTCATCATTAAATTCCAGGGGATGCGAGGTGGTATAGCGAATACGGCCAATACCCGGAATGTCTGCAACCAAACGCAGCAAATCGGCAAAAGTACAGATATTGCCTTCGAAGGTTTCACCCCGGTAGCCATTTACGTTCTGACCCAACAGCGAAATTTCACGCACGCCTTTTTCTGCCAGACCTGCAATTTCAGCCAGGACATCATCCAGTGGACGAGAAACTTCTTCACCACGCGTATACGGCACCACGCAGAAAGAACAGTATTTGGAACAGCCTTCCATGATCGAGACAAAAGCTTTATAGCCTTCAACACGCGGTTCTGGCAGAAAGTCGAATTTCTCGATATCGGGGAAGGAAATATCCACCAGTTTGATTTTTTCTTTTTTCGGCTTTTCGATCTGCTCAAAATGCTGATCCAGCATTTGCGGCAAACGGTGCAGGGTTTGTGGACCAAAAATCATATCGACATAATTGGCACGTTTCTGGATGTTGTCGCCTTCCTGAGATGCCACACAGCCACCGACACCAATAATCAGATCAGGATTTTTATCTTTAAGCTTACGCCAGCGGCCTAGCTCGGAGAATACTTTCTCCTGGGCTTTTTCACGGATCGAGCAGGTATTCATCAGTAGAATATCGGCATCTTTAGGATCGGTGGTCAGCACATAGCCATGAGAATCGCCTAACAGGTCTGCCATACGGTGACTGTCGTACTCATTCATCTGACACCCTTGTGTTTCGATGTACAGTTTTTTGACTGAAGCATCGCTAACTGGGGTGTGCGCTGGCTGGGTAACAGTGTTTTCTGAGGCAGCTGGGGCACCATTCGGAATGAAGGTTTGAACCGTCATGTAGGCTCCTACAAGGTAATACGTTGAAAGAGTGAACGAACAGCCTGATTGATGCATCAAACAGGTGAATAAAAATTCAATTCACGGACTGAAATCTTGGAAAGGCGCATATTTTAGCAGGAAAGTCGCTTAAACTTATAGCCCAAATTAACTGTGGAAAAATATTGATTTATGGGCAAAAATTGTCTGTAGATTAATATTGCTTAATCATAAGGTTACATAACTGAACAATAGAGTGGGTTATAATCTTCAAACTAGCTCTTATGATATGCAACATGGGCAAAGCACAAAATCGATGATAGAAGGCAAAGGGATGTTGAAACACACTAAAACTATGTATAAATACTATAAATTAATTACTTTAAGTGTGGCATGTATCTGTTCAGCGAGTACACAGGCAGCAGAAGAACAATTTAATGATGCCTTGCGTGCAGCCAATGCAGGTAATACTGAACTGTTACAGCAATATCGTCTGTCTATGCAGAATGATGCCTTGGGCTATTATCCGGAATACTGGATTTTAAACCAGAATCTTGCCATGCAGCCTGTTAGCCAGATTATCAGCTTTGCCCAGCGTTACCCTCAATCTGCGATGGCTGAAAAGCTGGCAGCGGACTATGTCGAAGAAAAAGTAAAAATGGCAGACTTTGGCACTGCCCAACCGGTATTGCCTTATGTGACCAATGCTGATCCTGCCGAAGCCTGTGCAGTGGCACAAGTCCGTGCCAAAGCTGGCGATGAACTGGTCTATGCTGAATTTAAAGAGGTCTGGCTGACGACGAATAACCAACCGGATTCTTGTACCGGTCTTGGCCGGATGATGCTTTCCAGTCCACTCATGACAGCAGAAGACCGTCAGCAGCGACTCTGGGGACAACTTCGTGCCGGACAGTCAGGTCAGGCCATTGCGACAGCGCAAGGCATTGGCCTGAATTTGTCATTGGCACAATTGAACTCGATTCAGGCCAATCCCACCAGTTATTTGTGGTCTGCACCTAAAAGCAGTGCTGCCGAACATGCCTATCTGATCTATGCACTGGGTCGTCTGGCAGATACTGATCTGGACTCGGCCTTATCCATTGTCAAACGTACCGCAGAAGGCACACCTGCATCTGTACAACGCGCCTTATATCGTGCTGTCGGTTATATCGGTGGTACCACAGTGATGAAAAACAACTTCAATCGGGAAGTGTTGAATGCGCTAGATGCCAGCTATGGCCTGCCATTTAGCCCGGAAGAAGCCGAAATTTATGCACGTCAGGCCATCCGTTTTAGTGCTTGGGAAAGCCTGATTCGTGCCATTGATAGCATGAGTGTTAACCAAAAGCAGGAAGATCGCTGGCAATATTGGCTGGCGCGTGCTAGTGAACAACGTGCTGACCGTGCTTCCAAGCAGGCAGCAGAAAGTATTTATCGTAAGCTGGCGACCGGAGATGACTATCACAATCTTTTGGCACGCGACAAGCTGGGGCAGGTGACCGCGAGTACACCAACCCCGGCACAGCCATCCAATCAGGCTATGCAGCGCTTGAATCAGGATATTCATTTCCGCCGTGCTTTCACTTTACGTAATATCAGCGCCCCAGAGAACTACATTAACCGTGAATGGAACTGGGCAGTACGTCAGGCTTATCTAAAGAAAGATGATGACCTGTTGCTGGCTGCGGCAAAGCGTGCCATGGACATGGGTTGGCATGATCGGGCCATTTATGCCGCTGACCGTACCGCGAACAAACATAATTATAACTATCGTTATCCAATGCCACATCAGAATTACGTGGTCAGCCATAGTCGCAATGCGGGGATTGATCCGGCCTGGGCCTATGGTTTGATGCGTCAAGAAAGTCGTTTCAATACCGTCGCACGTTCACATGTCGGGGCGGGTGGTCTAATGCAGATTATGCCGGATACGGCCAAGTTGGTGGCGCGTCAAATGGGTGAGGCTTATAATCCGGCAGCACTCACCGATATGAATACCAATATTCGCTACGGAACATTCTATTTATCTACCATTCAGCGTCAGCTCAGCAATAGTCCAGTTCTGGCAACAGCAGGCTATAATGCCGGTCCAAACCGTGCCCGCCGCTGGCAGCCAGAATTTCAGGGAATGGCCGCAGATCAATATACTGAAAGTATTCCTTTACTTGAAACCCGAGATTATGTGAAACATGTCATGACCAATGCCACGCATTACGGTATCTTGTTAGGACAGGGGGCACAGTCAGTGGGTAAACGCATGCAACTGATACCATTACGAAATACACAATAAAATTAAAATTATTGGGGAATGGTGACTTATTCATGAAAATAATGAAGGATCGTCGAGTCTGGGCTGGATCGGTTGCGCTTGTAGTATTGGCCAGCAGTCAGGCAGCATTTGCTGCACCAACAGACTATGTCATGGATGTACAAATGGTCCCGGCCTTATGTAGCTTGTACCCGGAATATGCCAAGAAGCGAAAATGTCTGGAAGGTTATTCGCTGAATATCTCCGGCTTATATCCTCAGACTACATCACAAAATTGTACGACCAATAGCTCCGCGAAACTGTCACCACTGCAGTCCAAGGTAGTGGCCAGGATCATGCCGGATGACAATACCCGGACAATTTTATGGCGCAATATCGGTGGCTGCGTGCCGATGAATGCCAGTCAGTATTTCCGGACGATTATCAATTATGCAGATCGTCTTAAAGTGCCTGCGGAACTAACGGAACAGGAAAATATCACGATTTCTGTCGATACATTGCGAGCCAAATTCCTGAAAATTAATCCGCAATTACCGGGCAATGCCTTGCGATTCAACTGCCAGCAGACTCAGTCAGCTAGCGTGCTTACCTCGATCAAGGTCTGTTATCGCCCCAATGGCAATTACAAATCCTGTCCTGCCAACATTATTAATACATGCCCAAAAACTGTCACAATAAAAGGAACATACTGAGCTTTTTTGCCGATTTAATTTATATTTCCTATCAGACTTTAGGTGAAATCCGTCCTCTTTTATATGCATCTGGCAAAGGATTGGAGTACAATCTTTCGCGTTTACGATTATTAGATTAAATACTAACTATTTAATCGCATTGAATATCCTCAATTGGAGATAATTAGATGAAGCAAGCAGTTCGTGTTGCCGTTACTGGCGCTGCAGGTCAAATTGGTTACAGCCTATTATTCCGTATCGCAAGCGGCGAAATGCTAGGTAAAGATCAACCAGTGATTTTGCAATTGCTCGAAGTTCCTTTTGAGAAAGCTCAGCAAGCGCTTAAAGGCGTAATGATGGAGCTTCAAGATTGTGCATTCCCATTACTAGAAGACATGATCGGTACTGATGATCCTAAAGTTGCATTTAAAGATGCTGACTACGCGCTTCTAGTTGGTTCACGTCCACGTGGTCCAGGTATGGAACGTGCTGACCTGCTTAAAGTGAACGGTGAAATCTTCATTGGTCAAGGTCAAGCATTGAACGAAGTTGCGAGCCGTGACGTTAAAGTTCTAGTTGTTGGTAACCCTGCAAACACGAATGCTTACATCGCAATGAAATCTGCTCCAGATCTCCCAGCGAAAAACTTCACTGCAATGTTACGTCTTGACCACAACCGTGCTGCATCTCAAATTGCTGCTAAAACTGGTAAAGCGGTTAAAGACATCAAAAATCTTACAGTTTGGGGTAACCACTCTCCAACCATGTATGCTGACTACCGTTTTGCAACAATTAACGGCGAAAGCGTTAAAGACATGATCAACGACCAAGAATGGAATGCAAATACATTCCTTCCGACTGTTGGTAAACGTGGTGCTGCGATCATCGAAGCACGTGGTTTGTCTTCTGCTGCTTCTGCTGCTAACGCTGCAATCGACCATATGCGCGATTGGGCTCTTGGCACAAACGGCGAATGGGTAACAATGGGTATTCCTTCTGACGGTTCTTACGGTATTCCTGAGGGCGTAATGTTCGGTTTCCCTGTAACAACTGAAAACGGTGAATACAAAATCGTTCAAGGCCTAGAAATCGACGAATTCAGTCAAGAGCGTATCAACTTCACGTTGAACGAACTTGAAGAAGAGCGCGCAGCAATTGCTGACATGCTTAAATAATTTGATCTGAATAGATTAAGTTGAAAAAAGCACTCCATTTGGGGTGCTTTTTTTATATCACTCACTTTAATCAACAAAAAATAACAAGCTGTGAAGGAGAGACAACTGAGTTTTCGCTATGAGCCATCTAAGGTAGAAACAAGATTATAGATAAAAAGATGGAGGTTCAGATGTTAGAGCAACGCGCCACCTTCGAACTTTTCTTTGAACAATTGGGTTTGGATTCGAGTCCGGAAGCGATTGACGAGTTTATTAGCACGCATCAAATTGGTATGGATGTGCCACTGCATAAAGCTCCTTTTTGGAGTAAATCACAGCATGACTTTCTGATCAGTCACTGGAAGAAAGATGATGACTGGGCCATTTTTGTCGATGTGTTAAATGAACAATTACATATTGAGGCAGAGGGTTCAGGTTCCTGTGACATACCGAGCCATAAATCAACCTAAGAATTCGAATCTCAACACTCTCATAATTTAACGCTACGATGGAGACTATTTATGCTTATGGAACAACAGTTAACTTTAGAATTATTATTTGAACAATTGGGTTTGCCTTCTGATGAAGCCTCAATTACTCAGTTTACCCATACCCATCAATTGCCATCTGAAGTGGCATTACCGGATGCCGAATTCTGGAGTGAGGGACAAAGTGCCTTCCTGCGTGAACACTGGCACCAAGATGATGAATGGATTGTCATTATTGACAAGTTAAATCAGCTTTTACATGTGGAAAGTGACAAGCAGAGCACTTAAATGCATTCGTACAAAATGAAACAACAAACCTAGTCAAATGACTAGGTTTTCTTTGTCTTATCTTATAAGTTAGATCTATAAATAATTACAATTTATCTGATATAAGGAGGGCGCGATGCTCGCAAAGAACCAACCATCCTTAGAGCTCTTGTTTTCTCAGCTCGGTCTCGCCAATAGTCCTGCGGCTATTGAATTGTATGTACGCACCCATCAACTGCCAGCAGGGCTGTCCTTGCATGATGCGCCATTCTGGAATAAAGCCCAGCGTTCTTTATTAATCAGCCATTTGGTACAAGATGATGATTGGGCAATTTGGGTCGATGAACTGAATCAGCAACTGCACATGGACGCTTATAGACGTCAACCTGCTTGATCATTTTTCCTATATTTTTCTGATATTTAAAATAAGATGATATAGCTTGTATTAAAAAACGCCTCATTTGAGGCGTTTTTGTTCTTTGGCTTAATGCATTTTGCTTTTTAATATTTTGTTAAACCATTCGTGCTGACGATAATCATTAAATGCATGATGCTGCTGTAATAATTCCAGCTCAAATTCGGCAGTGGTAGTGTATTTACCTAACCAGTGGCGGGTCAGGGCCGGCTCATTTTTACTGGCACTGGCATAGGCCAGAAAGAAATAAATGTCCCCATGTTCATAACTGGCCATTGGCTTTAAAATTTGCTGAGTAATCAGGGCGAAATGGTGCTCTTTGGTCAATTCAAAAAACATCATATAAGCCTTGGCCAGATGCAAAGATAGGTTGATATACATGCGCAGCGGCATTTCTTCAAATTCTACCCGGCCTTGTTCCAGCAACACTACGGCTTCTTGCAGGAAATGTCGCTGTTCCTGACGCAGGTCACTTAAAGTCACCAGCTGTAAACGAAGATCAGCACGTTCAAGCGTTAATTCCGGCGTATTGCCTTTTAAATACAATTGGTCAGTTTCACCCAGACGTTGAATAATCTGTTTGGTCGTTAATCGCATCAACGCAATCCTCATTTCTCAATAATGGCTATATGAGGTTAAAAATTAAAATTTAAAGCGGCAGCGTGTCTTAGAGTAGTGAGGTATCACTTCTTAGCCAGGCGGTAATGGATAGGCGTTGCTGTTTAGAGATTAAAACTTCATGTAATAAATCGCTCTGGAACAGCGCCATTCGGTTCGGTTTTGGCTGGATAATATGCCACTGGCCATGTTTGTCCTGCAGGCGTAGTTCACCGCCCCAGTCCTTCTGCCATTGTTCATGTAAATAATACACACTGGAAATCATCCGGCCATTTTTATCTTGAGGATTGTCGCGGTGCAGGGTATAGAACTCACCCGCGTGATAGCAAGCGAAATGTGCTTCGACATCTTTGATGCCTAAATAAAACGCGCGGTTTAAAACTTGAGAAAATTGTTGAAGAGTTTGGATGTGTCGGTGGGAAATTTGAAATTCAGGTTGTAACCAAAGAATATGATCACTACGGATGTTGTTAACGACACCATTTTGAATGGCTGCATTACGAAATTCGTTTAAGTGGCTTAAGCATTCTTGACTCACTGCATGTTGATATTCGCTAGAGTACGCATCGTCAACAATACTAAAGCCATGTTGATCTAAATCATCTAAGATTTGATCAACATTCCAATCCCCTGGGATGATAACTGCTTCCATTTTTTCAATTCTCGATAGTGTGGTAAAAAAAGGTCCGCTATTTTAGTGCAATAATCGTTTCTGAACGAAATAGTTTTTCATGTTAAAATAGCAATTGATCTTAGGAATAATTGAAACATGAATTACCGTCACTCTTACCACGCAGGCAACTTTGCCGATGTCATGAAGCACGTTTTATTGCTTCAGTTGTTGACTCGACTGAATGCAAAAGACAAACCTTATCGCTATGTAGATACACATGGTGGTGCAGGTAAATATGATTTGTCGACTGCCGAAGCGCAAAAATCAGGTGAGTTTTTAAACGGTATTCATCGTCTTATTAAGCTGGATGATTCGATCAAGCGTAATGCACCTGAAGGCGTACAACAATACTTGAAAATTGTTGAAAACATGCGTGAAAACTTTGGTAAGGGTGCTTATCCGGGTTCACCGTGGTTTGCCCTGGAAGGTATGCGCGAGATTGATAAAGCGACCATTTTTGAAATGCAGCGTGATGTATTCCAGCAACTTCGTCATAATATTTTTGACAAGCGTGCCGGTTTGCATGAACGTGATGCATACGAAGGTTTGTTAGCTGTCATTCCACCGAAAGAAAAACGTGGTCTGGTGATGATCGATCCGCCATATGAACTGGAGCGTAAAGATTTCCCGCAGTTGGTTGAGCTGCTGGTTGCCGCGTATAAGAAATGGCCGACAGGTGTATTCGCCGTTTGGTATCCAATTAAAGACCGTGCCATGATCGAACGCTTCGAGAAAAAAATGTTCAAGACCGGTATCCGCCGTCAACTGGTGTGTGAAGTCTGTGTATGGCCGGATGATACCCCAGTAGGCTTGAACGGTTGTGGTTTGCTGGTGATTAACCCACCTTGGAAATTCTCTGAAGATGCAGATGAAGCACTACAGTGGTTATTCCCGCATCTTCGCATGAGTGAAAATGGTGGTCACGCTGCAGTTCGCTGGTTAGTGGGCGAGTAATTTTTTTAAAGATCAGGTCATAGCTAGGATCGACAAGAATGACAAATATAAGCAAACCGGAACGCGACTCTTCAACTGAAGTGCCTTTTGATGGCATCACCTTTGAGGTAGAAGAAGAGGAGCATACCCAGGAAGGGCAAAAAGTTAAGCGTCGAGGCATCTATCTATGGCCGAACCTGATTACAACGGCAGCGTTGTTGTCAGGTTTCTATTCGATTATTGCCAGTATGAATGGTGATTTTCAACAAGCGATTTATGCGATCTTTATTGCGGCATTACTGGATGGATTGGATGGCCGTGTGGCACGTGCGATTGGTGCACAAAGTCCGTTCGGTGAACAGTTTGACTCGCTTTCTGACATGCTGGCTTTTGGTGTAGCTCCCGCTATTTTAATGTATAGCTGGGGCTTAAGCGATTTGGGCCGAATCGGTCTGGCAGCATGCTTTGTTTATACTGCTTGTGCTGCGTTCCGTCTGGCGCGTTTCAATGTACAGATTGGTGTGGTCGATAAACGTTATTTTATTGGTGTGGCAAGTCCTCTGGCTGCCATCATGATTGTGTCATTGGTCTGGGTCGGTCTGGATTTTCCAGAAATCTTTGATATTCGTGAACCTTCTCTTCAGGTCATTAATGCAGTGGTCATTATTGCGGTGGGCTTGTTGATGATTTCCAATATCAAATACTATTCATTTAAAACTGTAGAACGTAAACGGGTTCCATTTTTTGTCCTACCAATTGCCGTATTCGTCTTTGCAGCGATGACTTATAATATTCCTGTCGGCATTCTGGTCATTTCTATTCTCTATGCCTTGTCTGGTTTTATCACCACCTTTATGGCAAAAAGATCGAGTACATTATAAAAATATAAGGAGTCTGAGATGCGGTTTCTTCAAGATTTTCTAGATCGTTCGAAACAGCTAAATCAGACTCCTGCTGTTTCGCGCTATCCCGCCTATCATGGTCCTACCTCAAAATATAAAATTATTCATCAAGGTTTGATGATCCCCGGGCTTCCGGCACCGCTCTATTATTTAAACTTTATGAGTATTATCGGGCAACCCAATGCACCCATGCTGTCAAACCCGAGCGCAATCGAAACCACAGCCTTAGATACCGCCACCGTGATTTGCAGTTCGAGTCCGCATATGGTGGGGCAATTACATCACTACTCGGTCAAGCAGGACTGTCATTTTAAATCAGGTCTGTTTCAGTTTCTAGATCGGGAGCAATTGAGCGGAAGTTTTCCAAATTTTCGTTTGCAGCGTTCTGACTCGGAACTCAGTTTTGATTTAAATATTCAAACCACTCAACTGATTTCTCATTTTACCCAAATGCGGTTTTCCTTGGCAGATCACTGGTCTTTGCTATGTCATTGTCAGGGAACGGTGAACTATAAAGCGCAGCAATATACGATCGATGGTCTTGGAAGCTTTGAATACGCGCGGAGTTTTAACTTTCCTTATCTACCTTTGGCCTTCCTGACTTATCAAATTATTAATCTCAGTGAAAAGAGGCAACTGTTGTTGGCGCAGATTCGGGATGGTTTTAATCGTATTGTTCAGTCGCGGATATATCTCCGTGATTTAAAAAACATGCGGACCCAAATGTTCGATCGAAAAGTTTATTTTAAAGTTCATCGTGTTTATCCGTGTGTCACGACACCCAATCGGCAAAGTATGTATTTGCCGCGCGAATTTGAATGGTGTTATGAAAATGCAGACGGTACTTGTATCTGGGTACAAGGTCAAAGTCGTGGAGATTTTAAATTTGGCCTGGCAGCGGGCTATGTAGGAAGTTTTAGTTATCAAGTGAAAATAAATGAAGAAACTGAAAATGGGGAAGGGGGTTATTGTGAATATATAGATTGCCGGCCTTTACGCTTTCAGGAACAGAATAAAACTGAAAAAAGATTAAGTCATTTATCCAATTCAGTCCCTTTACTGCTCAAGAAATGAAAAAAATCGCGATTTTTGTAGAATAAATAAACAGTCGTGATATTTTTGCTGAATTATTTAAGAATAGGGGTTGTATTGGGTTGGGAATACTGTAGAATGCACATCCATCGGCGGTGATGAAGATTAAAACTTCTGATAAAACAGTAACTTAGTTAAGATTGATTGAGTTGGGTTTTATTTGATAAGTTTGAAAAATAGTTTTCATTACTGGTTGACTTTCTAGAGATAGAGAGTAATATAGCCGACCTAGCTTGCTGGTGACGAATCAGCAAGAAGATCA